>NZ_JBQYSN010000072.1:0-25816 GCF_052686535.1 Agrobacterium sp. DKPNP3
CCCCAGCCAGCCAGCGATCAACTCGCTGGCGCCGCTGGTGCGAAGACTGTCGCTGACGGGAATGAGGGCGGCGAGCATCACAAGGATCGGCCCATCGACGGATTTATAGACCTCGGTCAGCGGAATGGCGCCGACCACGATCATCAGGAAAGCAGCCGCGAAAAAGGCGACGGAGACCGGGACCAGCCCGCTGCCGGCGGCCAACATGGCGGCGGCAAGCACGATGACCGGCAGAAATGCGCGGCGCTGAACGCCAAGCAGGATTTCCCGCTGCGCCAGCGGCAGCAGCGAAAATTCCTGCAAGACCTGAGGCAGGTTCTTGCGGCCGCCCTGTAGAAGGATGACATCACCGGCCTGCAATGTCAGTTCCGACAGCCGCTGGCTGACGCGCTGACCGCGCCGGCTGACCGCGATGAGATTGACGCCGCGCGTATAGGAGAGCGCGAGTTCACGCGCCGAAATGCCGTTCAGAACCGATTCATTGCTGATGACGGCTTCCATCGAAATGAGGTCAGGCGCTTTCTGGCCGTTCTCCATCAGCGGCTTGCCCGAGAGAAGTAGCTTTGCCTGCGATACGATGCGATCGAGGCCCTCCGGGCTGCCTTCGAGCATAACGGTATCGCCCGCCTTCAGCTTCACGTCGGGGAAGGGCGAGATCCGCCTCGGTCCGCGCAGGATGGTGCTGGCAATGACATCGCCATCCGCCTGCTTGAGAAGCTCGCGCAGCGGCCTTTCCGAAAAGGTGCTGTCTGCGGGCAGCGTCGCTTCGGCTGTATAGGCGGATTGGTCGAGAATATCTTCCACCGAGGCCTTTTCCCGGTTGCGCACCGGCAGCAACCGGTAACCGAAGGTCAGGAAGATGATGCCGATGACGGTGAGGCCGGCCCCGACAGGCGTGAAGTCGAACATGGAGAAGCTTTGCCCCGTCATTTCTTCTCGCAGGCGGGAGACGACGATGTTTGGCGAGGTGCCGATCTGCGTCATCAGGCCGCCGAGAAGCGCGGCAAATGCCATGGGCATCAGATAATAGGAAACGGGGCTGCCGGACTTGCGGGCGAACTGAAAGGCAACCGGCATCATGATGGCGAGGGCGCCGATATTCTTGATGAAGGCCGACATGACGGCAACGACGATCATCAGAAAGGCAAGCTGCAGGCCTTTGGAGTGCATTTCGGGGAAATATTTTTTGATCGTCATGTCGACGATGCCTGAACGCGCCACCGCCGAACTGACCACCAGCGCGCTGCCGACGATGATGACGATATCATCGGAAAAACCCGAAAACGCCTTGTCGAAAGGCACGACGCCGAGTGCAATCGCCACCAGGAGCGCACTGCACGCGACCACGTCGTAACGGAACCTGTCCCAGATGAACGCGACCATCATGCCGGCGATGACGGTAAAGGCGAGAATCTGGTCTGTCGTCATGTTGGCTCATGCTTTCGAAGGTGAGGCACCGATAGAGGGCTCTATCGGTGATGACTTCGAAGAACGCAAGGTGGGGTGAGGCGGTTCCTTGGCTGGACCTGAAGGTTCATGCATTCTTCGTCATACCGGCCCTGAGCCGGTATCCAGCCGAGGCGCGTCTGCGCGGCCGGAAGGGTCTTTCCAGCCCAAGGACTTGGGCTGGCTGGATGCCGGATCAATTTCGGCATGACGGAGGAGAGTGCGATCAATGCACCGTTTTCGTCCCTGCCTTCTTGCGGCTTCTTGCATTGCGGGCCAGCATATTGAGCAGTTCCACCAACGCCGAAAACGCCATGGCAGCATAGACGTAGCCCTTGGGAACATGGAAGCCCATGCCTTCGGCGATCAGCGTCGTGCCGATCATCATCAGGAAGGCGAGCGCCAGCATGACGATGGTGGGATTGCGCTCGATGAAGTTGGCCAGCGGGGTTGCGGCCAGCAGCATCACTGTCACGGCGACGATGACGGCGACGATCATGATCGGCAGATGCGGTGTCATGCCGACGGCGGTGATGATACTGTCGACAGAGAAAACGAGGTCGAGCAGCAGAATCTGGCCGATGGCGGCGCCGAAATTCATCGCGGCCGGACCACCCACCATGTCTTCCTTGTGATCTTCCGGGTCGACATTGTGGTGAATTTCCTTGGTCGCCTTCCAGACGAGGAAGAGACCACCGGCGATCAGGATCATGTCCTTCCAGGAGAAGGGATGGCCAAAGGCTTCGAAGACCGGTGTTGTGAGCTGCACGATCCAGGCGACGGTGCCGAGCAGGCCAAGGCGCATGATGAGTGCGAGACCGATGCCGATCTTGCGGGCTTTTTCGCGCTGTTCGGGCGGCAGCTTGTTGGTGAGGATGGAGATGAAGATCAGGTTGTCGATGCCAAGCACGACCTCCATGACGATCAGCGTGACGAGCGCCACCCAGGCGGCGGGGTCGGACAGGAGAGGGAGAACGGACTCCATCAGGGAAATTTTCCTTTCAGCAACAAGGCCAACCGAATATTCGGTGGGTGGAATTTATAGCGCAATACGCGAGAAACAAGGAGATCGCGTCTCCGATGCGCATAATTTCATCGAAATTTCGCGCAGTCCGCGTATCGGCGCTTGCGCCGTTGCTGAATGATCTCAGGCCTTGTCGGTTCCGTAGGCGGCCATGAATACCCTGATGGCGCTGGCGATCACCCGGTCCAGCTCCTCTTCCGGAACCGGGCCGTCGATTTCGCCGAAGAGCCGCAGCTTGAAAAACGTGCCGGTGGAAAGCTCGATATATTGCCGCGCAGCCAGCTCCACATCATCCACTTTCAGGTGGCCAAGCGCGATGTGGTGCTCGATGAAATCCTGAAGCACGGTGCGGACATTGTTGGGCGCGGCGATGAAAAAACGCTGCGCGAGCTTGGGCATGCGGTCGATGACGCCGATAACCGAGCGCATGGCCGGGACCATGTCGGAACAGATCATCTTGTTCGCGAAGGCCTTGCCGAACTGTTTAAGGCCTTCGCGCACCTCCTCGGTGCCGGCCAGGATGTTGCGCATGGACGTTGCGAATTCCTGGCGATGCTGGTCGACGAGGGCCGCGAACAAATCCTCCTTGTTGGAGAAATAGACATAGATCGTGCCCTTGGAAACGCCGGCTTCCCGGGTGATGTCGTTCATGCTGGCCGCATCGAAGCCCTTGAGCTTGAACACGCGCCACGCGCCCGCCAGAATCTGGTCGCGTTTGGCCGGGTCTTCGCCTGCCGCAAAACGCCCGGCGGTGTTGCCCGGACAGACCGTTTCCGTTTCCGTGTCCATATCCCTGTCTTCGCCTGCCATCCCTGCCGCCTCATAGCACCACAACGGCGTAAAAAAAATTAACCGAACGTCGAACCAATCGGTTCGATAACACTTGATATGTGTCAGGAAAGAGATTAAGTCAATCGAACCGAACGGTTCAGTTCGAAAAACTTTCTTCAATCTATCACGGTACATTCTCATGTCGGCCCAGAAGAATAGCGCGGTTCGCGCCGTCAACGATGCGGAAGAGGCGGATATCTCCGCCAAGACCGAGACCTCTCCCGCAAAGCCGGCTGAGGCACCGGCTGCGCCGCCTGCTCAGACGACGGCTGCGCCGAAGCAGAAGAAGCGCTCGAAGCTTCTTCCCGTCATTGCGATCGCCTTGCTGGCTGGCGCCGGCTGGTACGGTTACAACTGGTGGGTCGATGGCCGCTTTCTGGTCTCGACGGATGATGCCTATATCGAAGGCGATATTGCCGTCATCGCGCCGAAGGTTTCGGGCTATGTCGCCAAGGTGAACGTCATCGAAAACCAGGAAGTCAAGGCGGGTGATCCGCTTGTGACGCTCGATGATGGCGACTATCGCATTGCTCTTGAGCAGGCCGAAGCGCAGATCCGCACCGAGGAACTGTCGCTGAAGCGTATCGACGCCCAGATCATTGGCGGCGAAGCGGCGCTCGAGCAGGCCGTCGCCCAGAAGGGCGCACTGGATGCCGCACTGCGTGGTGCGGAAATCACCCAGAAGCGCGCGAGCGAGCTGCAGGCGAAAGATGTCGGCACGGTCGCCGCGTCCGACAATGCGCAGGTCGCGCTCGATCAGGCAAAGGCGAATGCCGTGGCCGGCGATGCCGCCATCTCCTCCGCCAAGGCCAATGTCGAACTATTGCGCGCCCAGCGTGAGGAAGCCGAGAGCACGATCCGTTCGCTGCAGCTTTCCCGTGACAAGGCCGCCCGTGACCTGTCCTTTACGGTTCTGAAGGCGCCCTATGACGGCGTCATCGGCAATCTGGCGGTGCAGAACGGCGATCTCGTTTCTGTCGGCAAGCGCCTGGCTTCGCTGGTGCCGATGAACGAGCTTTATATCGACGCCAATTTCAAGGAAACGCAGCTTGCCCGCGTCGTGCCCGGTTCGAAGGTGCGCGTGCATGTCGATGCCTTTGACGATGCGACGATTGAAGGCACGGTGCAGTCGATCTCGCCCGGTTCGGGCTCGGTCTTCTCCATGCTGCCGCCGGAAAATGCGACAGGCAACTTCACCAAGGTCATCCAGCGCGTGCCGGTTCGTATCGTCTTCTCCAAGGAAGACCTCGCAAAGCACAATCTGCGCGCCGGCCTCAGCGTCGTTGTCGATGTCGATACCCGCACGGCGCCAGAAGGCACCAGAACGGCGCGAGTTAACCCGGAAGCCAAGTAAGGCGCGTCTCTGACGCACCGTTGAGGGCAAGATCATGGCGGCTACGGTTGTCGGTACGGGCGGGGCGTCCATCCCCGCCGATCCCCCGATGGACAGGCGCAGGCTCATCGCGTTCTTCGCGATGGTCTTCGGCATGTTCATGTCCATTCTCGACATTCAGATCGTCTCCGCCTCGCTTGCGGAAATCCAGGCCGGCCTCGGCGCCGGCTCGGATGAGATCGCCTGGGTGCAGACCTCCTATCTGATCGCCGAAGTGATCATGATCCCGCTGTCGGGCACGCTGGCGCGCATTCTCTCCACGCGCGTGCTGTTCGCCACCTGTGCGGCTGGCTTCACCATATCGAGCGCGCTTTGCGCCACCGCCACCAATATCGATCAGATGATCGTGTATCGTGCGATCCAGGGCTTTATCGGCGGCGGCATGATCCCGTCGGTCTTTGCGGCTGCCTTCACCATCTTCCCGCCATCGAAGCGTTCGGTCGTCTCACCAATCATCGGCCTAGTCGCCACGCTTGCACCCACCATCGGCCCGACGGTCGGCGGTTATCTTTCCAATGCCTTTTCCTGGCACTGGCTGTTCCTCGTCAACATCATTCCCGGCATCATCGTCACCATCCTGACTTGGAGCCTGATCGATTTCGACAAGCCGGAAAAGTCGCTCTGGAAGAAGTTCGACTGGTGGGGGCTGATCTCCATGGCGGTCTTCCTCGGCTCGCTGGAATATGTGCTGGAAGAGGGTAACAACAAGGACTGGTTCAACGACGAACACATCGTGCTGGGCTCGGTGGCCATGGCCATCGGTGCTGTCGTGTTCTTCTGGCGCGCCTTCAAGGTGGAATTCCCCGTGGTTGACATCCGCGCCTTTGCGGACCGCAACTTCTCGATCGGCTCGCTCTTCTCCTTCGTCATGGGCATAGGCCTTTATGGCCTGACCTATCTCTACCCGCTCTATCTCGGCCGGGTGAGGGGATATGATGCGCTGATGATCGGCGAGACCATGTTCGTGTCCGGTCTTGCCATGTTCTTCACCGCGCCGATTGCCGGCAAGGTTTCCACAAAGCTCGATCCCCGCGTCATGATGGCCATCGGCTTCATCAGCTTCGGTTGCGGCACCTGGATCATGACGCATGTGACGACGGACTGGGATTTCTATGAGCTGCTGATCCCGCAGATCCTGCGCGGTTTCGGGCTGATGATGTGCATGGTGCCGATCAACAACATCGCGCTCGGCACGCTGCCGCCCGCGCGTATCCGCAATGCGTCCGGCCTGTTCAACCTTACCCGTAACCTCGGCGGCGCCGTCGGCCTTGCCGTCATCAACACCATGCTGTCGCAGCGCACGGATGACCATTATGTGCGGCTGGCCGAACATATCAGCTATTCCAACCCGAAGGCGCTGGAATGGCTGAACAGTGTCGGCGCCAACTATGATTCCTACGGGCTGGATGGTGCCTCCGTCGCGGTCAAGAAAATGGTCGGCATGGTCTCGCAGCAGGCCTGGATATTGGCCTTCGCCGATGTGTTCTTCGCGCTGACGATTTTGTTCGGCAGCCTGATCTTCATGACGATCCTGATCCAGAAACCCAAGGCAGCGCCGCCACCAGACGCGGCGCACTGATAAAATCCCCTCCCATCCACCGCAGAGCTGGGGCCGTTGGAAACAACGGCCCCTTTTTTCTGCCTGTTGGCGAGCGGTTGCCGCGTGTTTCTTCTCCCCCTCGGGGAGAAGAAACACGCGGCAACGCGGGCGAGAGAACACCGACGGATCGCCCTCTTGCATCGAAATATGAGGTACGTACATCATTTTTCGATTTACGGCGGCGGCAAAGCTGGATATGCAAGGGGAGGGAGGAGCAATGAAGCCGACAGTTCACGATATCGCCGAGCGGGCGGGCGTCAGTCTGGCCACGATCGATCGGGTGCTGAACATGCGCCCAGGCGTGCATGCGGCCACCCGGGCGCGGGTGGAAGCCGCCATTGCCGAACTGGGTTACGTGCGCGATATCGCGGCCGCCAACCTGGCCAAGGGCCGTAATTATTCGATGGTCTTCATCCTGCCCGGCAATGATAACTCCTTCATGGCGACGCTGCGCGCCGAGGTGCGGGCCGCCGCGAGCCGTTCGCATCTGGAGCGCACGGCAATACGCGTCATAGAGGTCCCGCCCTTCAATGCATCGGCGCTGACGGAGGCGCTTGAGGTGGCCCGGCGGGAGAAGCCGTCGGGTGTGGCTTTCGTCGCCACCGATTCTGAAGATGTGGCCGAGGCTGCGGACCGGCTCGCCGATGATGGCATTGCCACGGTGACGCTGGTGTCGGACCTGTCGGGGTCGCGCCGCGACCATTATGCCGGTGTCGATAACGTCGCGGCCGGGCGCACGGCGGCGAGCCTGATGGGGCGTTTCCTTTCAGGGCGCGTCGGCGATGTCGCCGTTGTCGCCGGCTCCATGTTGGTGCGTGACCACCGCGAGCGTCTGGAAGGGTTTCGCACCGTCATCGAAAACGAATTTCCGCAGGTGCGGCTGCTGCCGGTTCTTGAGGGTAGGGATGATCCGCTCACCGTCGAGACGCTGGTGCGCGAGGCGCTTGGCAATGCAACCCTTGCCGGCATTTACAGCCTCGGTGCCGGTAATCGAGGCCTCATCAAGGCGCTTGGCGCCGCCGATGGTGAAAGACCACTTTCCGTCATCGCCCATGAACTCACGGAAAACACTGCCAGTGCGCTGCGGCAGGGGCTGCTCGATGCCGTGCTCAACCAGGATGCCGGCCACGAGGTGCGTAGCGCCATCCGCGTCCTGAAGGCGCGCGCCGATGGCCTGCCCGTTATCGCCGCGCAGGAACGTATCCGTATCGACATCTTCCTTAGGGACAATCTTCCCTGAAGAGAACATTGTGAAGGAGAGGTCGCCGCCGGCTCTGCGCCCGGCGGCGACGTCCAGAAAACCGCATGAACTTTGGCGCATGGCGCGCCGGAATGGAGAAATATATGTATCTCGGTCTCGATCTTGGCACTTCAGGCGTCAAAGCCCTGCTGATGGACGGCGATCAGAAAATCATCGGCTCGGCCAACGGCTCGCTCGATGTTTCGCGCCCGCATCACGGCTGGTCGGAACAGGACCCTGCCGATTGGATTGCCGCGACAAAAACCGCCGTTGCCGGCCTGAAGCAGAAGTTTCCAAAAGAGCTTGCCGCGGTGAAGGGCATCGGCCTTTCCGGCCAGATGCACGGCGCAACACTTGTCGATGCCGATGGCAAGGTGCTGCGCCCCTGCATCCTGTGGAACGACACGCGTTCCCACGCTGAAGCTGCCGCACTCGACGCCGATCCGCGTTTCCGAAAGATAACCGGCAATATTGTCTTCCCCGGCTTTACTGCACCGAAGCTTGCCTGGGTGGCGAAGAACGAACCCGAGATCTTCGCGAAAGTGGCCAAGGTACTGCTGCCGAAGGATTATCTGCGTCTCTGGCTGACCGGCGAATATATCTCGGAAATGTCCGACTCCGCCGGCACCTCATGGCTCGACACCGGTGCACGCAAATGGTCTTCCGAGCTGCTTGCCGCGACGGGACTCGATGAAAAGCATATGCCGTCTCTGGTGGAAGGCACGGATGAGGCGGGCGTTCTGCGCGCGGAGCTGGCTTCCGAATGGGGGATTTCCGGCCGCGCCGTCGTTGCCGGTGGGGCGGGCGACAATGCGGCCTCCGCCTGCGGCATGGGCACGGTGAAGGAAGGCCACGCCTTCGTCTCGCTCGGCACATCCGGCGTGCTTTTCGCCGCCAATGCCTCCTATCTGCCGAAGCCGGAAAGCGCCGTGCATGCTTTCTGCCACGCGCTGCCAAACACCTGGCACCAGATGGGAGTCATCCTTTCCGCCACGGATGCGCTGAATTGGTATTCGCGCCTGACAGGCCAATCCGCCGCCGATCTGACCGGCGAACTGGGCGAAACGCTGCTTGCCCCGACCGGCGTCACCTTCGCGCCCTATCTTTCCGGCGAGCGCACACCGCACAACGACGCCGCCATCCGCGGCTCCTTCATCGGCCTTTCACATGAAAGCGACCGCAAGGCGCTGACCCAGGCCGTGCTTGAGGGTGTGACCTTCGCGATCAGGGACAATCTCGAAGCACTGAAATCCGCCGGCACCTCAATTTCCCGCGTCACCGCCATCGGCGGCGGTTCACGCTCGGGCTATTGGCTGGCCTCGATCGCCACGTCGCTTGGCGTGCCCGTCGATATTCCGGCGGAAGGCGATTTCGGTGCGGCCTTCGGCGCGGCGCGTCTCGGCCTGATTGCTGCGACCGGGGCTGATCCGGTGGCGGTGTGCTCGCAGCCGGAAACGGCGCGGACGATTGAGCCCGTGGCTGATCTGGCCGGTGCCTATGCGGAGGCTTATCGGCGGTACCATGCGCTTTATCCGGCTATTCGGGCGCTTTCGCAGTGAGGTGTCGAGGGGGGTAAGCGGCAAACGCTGACCTTAATTTTCAAACACCATCCAAACCCACCCCAAGAGGAGGAACCACCCAATGAGCACAGGCTTCTTCGGCGATATCGCCAAGATCAAATATGAAGGCCCCGATAGCACCAATCCGCTGGCCTTCCGCCATTACAACCCTGACGAAATCGTCGCCGGCAAGCGCATGGAAGATCACTTGCGTTTTGCGGTTGCCTATTGGCACACCTTCACCTGGCCGGGTGGTGACCCCTTCGGTGGCCAGACTTTCGAGCGCCCGTGGTTCGAAGACAGCATGCAGGCCGCGAAACTGAAAGCGGACGTGGCCTTCGAATTTTTCTCGCTGCTCGGTTCGCCGTTCTATTGCTTCCATGATGCCGACGTACGGCCGGAAGGCAAAAACTTCGCCGAAAACACCAGGAACCTCAACGAGATCGTTGATTATTTCGCGCAGAAGCAGGCCGATACCGGCGTGAAGCTGCTGTGGGGCACGGCCAACCTCTTCTCTAACCGCCGCTTCATGTCGGGTGCTGCAACCAATCCGGACCCGGATGTTTTCGCTTTCTCCGCCGCAACGGTGAAGACCTGCATGGACGCCACCAAGAAGCTTGGCGGCGCGAACTACGTTCTGTGGGGCGGCCGCGAAGGTTACGAGACCCTGCTCAACACCGATCTTTCCCGCGAGCTCGACCAGCTTGGCCGCTTCCTCAATCTGGTGGTGGAATATAAATACAAGATCGGTTTCGAAGGTACGATCCTGATCGAGCCGAAGCCGCAGGAGCCGACCAAGCACCAGTACGACTATGACGTCGCCACCGTTTATGCCTTCCTGCAGAAGAACGGTCTCGACAAGGAAGTGAAGGTCAATATCGAGCAGGGCCACGCCATCCTCGCCGGCCATTCCTTTGAGCATGAGCTCGCCATGGCCAACGCCTTCGGCATTTTCGGGTCCATCGACATGAACCGCAACGATTACCAGTCCGGTTGGGATACCGACCAGTTCCCCAACAACGTGCCGGAAATGGCGCTCGCCTATTATCATGTTCTTGCTGGCGGCGGCTTCAAGAATGGCGGCACCAACTTCGATTCCAAGCTGCGTCGCCAGTCGCTCGATCCGCAGGACCTGCTGATCGGCCATATCGGCGGCATGGATTGCTGCGCTCGTGGCCTGAAGGCAGCGGCGAAGATGATCGAGGACGGCGCATTGTCGAAGCCGCTCAAGGAGCGCTACGCCAAGTGGGATTCGCCGCAAGCCCAGAAGATGCTGCGCGGCGAGCTGAAGCTCGACGAGATCGCGGCACTGGTCGAGCGCGAGGATATCAATCCCGAGCCGAAATCGGGTCGTCAGGAATATCTCGAAAACGTCGTCAACCGTTACGTTTAAGCATAACGTTCCAAGCTCGTGTGGGGCGGCGGATCTGGCCGCCGCTCCCGTTTTTTCCGTTGCGAAATGTTTCTACCATTTGCAGGTTTTGAGCTTGATCGCGAAGTCCTTAACTTCCTGTACGAAATCTCCTCCGCCTGAGACAATCTCCAGTTCGAAATCGGCGAGTTCTTCTCCGGCGGTTGCCTGTTTCACCACAGCACCCAGATCCGCGAGACCGGCTTTGATCTGATCCGGCGTCAGCGAAAAACCACGCGCGGCCGCATCGGCCCCGATCGCCTCGGCAAGTTCGGCCTCGTTGGTGATATTGGCGAAGCGGGCAAGTGTTGCCGTATCTTTGCGGATCTGTGCGTAATAGGCGGCGGCCTGTGTGGTCGTCATGTCTCTGCTCCCGTTGCGATAGAGCGTTTGCGGTGAAGGAAGGTTCAGCGGAAACGCTCTCATTCCATGTTTTCATGAATGCCAGGCGCAAGAGCGTGATGCGCTCCTGCGCCTGGGTTCAGGCAATCTGCGGCACTGGAGGTTCCGCTGGCCAACTCCATATTCGGCGACAAAAACACTTTGTGACAGGCTGATGAGCTATGCTGGAGCCTCCAGGCGCTATGCATTCAAAGTCATCGTCGTCGGCACCGATGCGGTGGAGACCGTGCTGCCAGTTTTTCGATCCGCAGGACCTGCCCATCGGCATATCGGCGGCTTCGATTGTGCGCGCGCTCTGGAGGCAGCGGCGAAGATGATCGAGGACGGCGCGTTGTCGAAGCCGCTCAAGGAGCGCTACGCCAAGTGGGATTCGCTGCAAGCCCAGAAGATGCTGCGCGGGGAGCTGTAGCTCGATGAGATCGCGGCACTGGTCGAGCGCGAGGATATCAATCCCGAGCCAAAATCCGGTCGCCGGGAATATCTGGAAAACGTCGTCAATCCTCACGTTTGACATCGACAAGAGGGCAGCGTCAGCGCTGCCCTCTTGCGCATCGGCGAAGGGTTACCCGCAGGCGGGCCCTTTACCGGGGGAATGGTTCGACATGTCCACATCCGCGCCCGTTTTTCGGCGGCGTGGCGCCAGGATTTGCGCTAGCATTCTTCCATGATGCTGTTCAAACGCCCCGACACCGAAACGCTTTACGCCGCCCTCGTGGCCAAGGACCCCGCCTATGAAGGCGTGGCTTATGTCTGCGTGACGTCCACCAAAATCTTCTGCCGCTTCACCTGCACGGCGCGCAAACCGAAAATCGAGAATTGCCGCTTTCGGGAAACCATCGCCGAATGCCTTGAAGCGGGTTTCCGGCCCTGCAAGCGTTGCAAGCCGATGTTGTCCTACGGCGCGGCCGACGAGACGGTCGCCTCGCTGCTGGCGGCGCTTGAGGAAGACCCGGCGCGGCGCTGGAGAGAGGATGATATCGTGGCGCTCGGCCATGATCCATCGACGGTCCGGCGCGCGTTCAAGCGCCGTTTCGGCATGAGCTTTCTGGAAATCGCCCGCTTGAGGCGGCTTGGCGATGCGGCTGAGAGCATTGCCTCCGGCGAAGCGGTGATTGGTGCGCAGATCGATGCCGGATACGAGTCCGGCAGCGGTTTTCGCGCGGCCATCAACCAGTTCTTCGGGACCTCGCCAGCTGCCATGAAAGGCAAGGGCTTCCTTAAGGGCGCCTGGATCGACACGCCTGTTGGCCCGATGCTCGCCGTTGCCGACGATCACGCCCTGCATCTGCTTGAATTTGCCGACCGTCCGGCACTGCCTGCCGAACTGAAACGGCTGAAGACGCGCACCGGCGCGGACATGGTGCTTGGCCGCACGGCCGTGACCGAAACGATCGAAGCAGAACTTGAGGCATATTTCGCGGGCCGCTCTGCGAATTTCGAAACCCGGCTTGCCGGCCACGGCACGGCTTTCGAGCGCGATGTCTGGCGGAACCTGCGGGCCATTCCAGTGGGCAGGATCGTCAGCTACTCCTCGCTCGCAACATCCATGGAAAGGCCGTCGGCCGTGCGTGCCGTCGCCCGCGCCAACGGCGCAAACCAGATCGCCATCGTCATTCCCTGCCACCGCGTGATCGGCGCCGATGGCAGCCTGACCGGCTATGGCGGCGGGCTGTGGCGCAAGAGGTGGCTGATCGAGCATGAGCGACGCATGGCCGAGCGGCTGGCACGGGAAATGCCGCTTGCTTCGTGAGCGGGCTGGGTGTTGGCAAAGGGCCGCCCTTTCATACCTTGGCGAGGGGGTAAACCAATCGCCAACGCGAGTAATCGAAACCAGCATTCAATCCGGCAGGTTCGGCACCACCTTGCGCGACGGGAACAGCTCGCGCGTCACCGTCATGGCAATGAGCGATAGCGGCAGGGCAAGCATTGCGCCGGCTGCGCCCCACATCCACGTCCAAAAGATGATCATGACGAAAACGAGGAAGGGATTGATCTCCATGTTGCGGCCAACGACCGCCGGGAAGGCAAGATTTTCCATCAACAGGTGAATGGTGAAAAAGACGCCCGCCGGCAGCAGTGCAAGGATCATGTTGTCATGGGTGATGATGCCCGCGACGGTGAGCGATATGGTCATCAATGTAATGCCGAGAAAAGGGATAAAGCTCGAAAGAAAGGCAAACAGCCCCCAGAGAAGCGGCATGGCGAGACCGCCGAAATAGGCGATGACGATCATCGTGACGCCCAGTGCGGCGTAGATGAGGCTAGCCGTCGCGAAATAGGTGCCCAGCACCTTTTCCACCGAGCCGATGATGCGAATGGTTCTCAGCCTTTGATGGCGTGCCGGAAAGGCCATGATGAGAGCCTTGCGCAGGCGCAGGCGGCTGTAGAGAAACATCAGCAGCGCCGCAAGGAAGATGAGGCCCTGAACAATCGCCGGTGTGACGTTTGCGCCAAGCAGGGAGATGATTTCACCGCTCCGCGACAGCAGAGATTCCATCGACATCGAGCCCATGCTGAAGGTGGCGGCGGATATATTCAACCAACGAAAATTTTCGACGTAGGGCAGGAAGCGGTCGATGCTGCGCTCGATCAGGGCGGGGCCCTCCGTTGCCAGTTGCGAGACCGGATCGATCAGCGAATTCACCACGAAGAAGATGACGGCGGCAACTAGGCTCGACAGGATGATGGCAACGCCTGCGCCGGGAATGCCGTAGGAGGCCAGTTTTTCGGCCGAGATGCCGAGGATCATGCCAACGACAACAGCCATGACGACGGGCATGAGGATCATCGACAATTCATGGATGACCGCCATGGACATGATCAGGAAAATGCCGATGACCGACCAGGCAACAAAAACGTCGAGCGCCTCGCGGCCCAGCGGCTGCTGGCTGCGCGCGTCGTCCCGTTGCGACACCGATGCGGGTGTCGCAAGAGGATCAGCGTGGTCTGCGATCAAGGTCGCAGGGCCGGCGTGATCCGGTTTGGCATTCTCATTCATCGGACTATCCCCCAATAAGGCGATTAACGTCCGAGAAATCCGGCGGTTCCGGGGCTGCGCAAATTTCAGCGGCCCCGCTGTCTAGCCTTATGCGGACAGCTTCAGGCCGATGCCCCAGGGGTCTTTCACGACGATCCCGTCGCTTTGCCTTTCCGTGGCAATTTCAAGTCGGTCGAGCGCGGAAATTGCCTGCTCGAGCGCGGCCGGTTCGTTGAATTTCAGCGAGTAGCCGGAAAGGCCGGTCATGTTGTCCTTGCGGGCCACGGCACCGCGGCTGTTCCAGATATTGGCGGCAACGTGGTGGTGGTAGGCGCCCGACCCGAAGAAACTCGCGCCCGGATAACGCGCCATGATCTTCAGCCCCAGCACATCCTGATAAAATTCATCCGCCTGCGGAATATTGCCGACCTGCAGATGGATGTGGCCTATGGCTGTTCCATCCGCAGCACCCGTGAAGGCCGTCTTCGGCGCGCTGTCGTAAAGTGCCTGAAGGTTGAGGCCGAGTGTCGCCATCTCGACGGTGCCGTCGGGCTGGTAGGTCCATTCGTCAGGGGAACGATCGCGATAGACCTCGATGCCGTTGCCTTCGGGGTCGGCGAGATAGATCGCCTCGCTGACCAGATGATCGGAGGCGCCCTGGAGCTGGATATTGTTATGGGCGGCATGCGCCAGCCAGTGGGCGAGATCACTCCGGCTCGGCATCAGGAAGGCGGTGTGGAACAGCCCGGCAGCGTTGCGCGGCGCGCGTTCCGCCGAGGTGGAGGTGGAGAGGGTCAGCAGCGGCTGGCCGCCGACACCAAGCACTTCGCCGCTCGCATTCTTTTCCAGAACCGAGAGTCCGATGATCTTCTGGTAGAAGTCGGAAACACGCGGCAGATCGTGAACGACGAGGTGCGCCTGACCGACATAAGCCGGCCGCGTCAGGGCGAATTGTTTGATTTCACTCATCTTGATCTCCATATTGAATCCGACGCCCCGTGTGGGCGGATCGGTCGCCGAAGGATCGGCCGACGCCGCTTTGCGGCGTTTGTCGAAGGCGAATATGGGCTGCTTTCGTCGTTCAGAAAAGATCGCCTGCAGACGATTGACTGTCCACTATTTGTTGACAATGAAGCTCGTCGGCCTCTTGCGGCTTTGACTTCGATCAAGGCAAAGGCCGCGCTGGCGAGGAATGATGAGCGAGACGGAAATAACGGATCAAGCCACAGGAGACAGCCATGTACAAGAAGATCATCGTACCGGTAGACCTCAGCGCCACCGACAAGGGAGAAAAAATCCTCGAAAAGGCCAAGGCGTTGCTGGACCCGGACGGCGAGATCGTTCTCATCAATGTTGTCGAGGAGCTGCCGGGTTACATGGCAATCGATCTGCCTGTGGACCTCATCGAAAATGCCATCAAGGACGCCAAGGTGAAACTCGCCGACCTCAAGGCTAGAAGCGGTTTCAGGGGTAGCCATGAAATCAGAAGCGGTGCGCCCGCGCGGGAAATCATCGCCGCTGCCGAGGAGCACAAGGCTGACCTGATCATCATCGCCTCGCACACGCCTGATTTTACCAACTACTTCATCGGTGCAACGGCCGACCGCGTGGTGCGACACGCCAAATGCTCGGTGCTGGTGGATCGATAGGCCTGACGTTCCAGAGGGGGCGGGCAGGGTTACAGCCCCCAGGCATTTCCAGGAAAAGTAAAATCCGGTTTCCGTCCGGAAATGCGACAAGCAAGAAGATGGGCTGGAGGAAAGATCATGAATGTCGACAGTTACGAGAAAATCCTGCGGGATCGTCAGCGCGAGCTTTACCGCCGCCTGCATAAGATCGAGGCCGACTTCGAAGAGCCGCGCAATCCCGACGATGACGATCGCGCAACCGAACGCAGCAATGACGAGGTGCTGGACGAGATGGGACAAGCGGGTCAGGACGAGCTGCGCGCCATCGACGCTGCCCTAGACCGCATCGCGAACGGCACCTTCGGCATCTGTGTCAAATGCGGCAAGCGGATTTCGGAGGATCGGCTAAAGGCTGTGCCTTATACGCCGTTCTGCCGGGAATGCGCGGCGGCTTTGTGAGGGGTGAACGACCTTTCCTCCGTCATGCCGGACCTGATCCGGCATCCAGCCGACGCGCGTCTGCGCGGCGAGAGAGTTCTTCCAGCCCGAGGACTTGGGCTGGCTGGATACCGGCTCAGGGCCGGTATGACGGTGTGTAGGTACGACAACCTGAAAACTCATCCTTATCGCCAGGGAACGTCGCCTGCCCCCAACCTCTCCTTTCGCAACAGCCTCGGACGCAATTTGATCGGCGTTAACCGACCGCTGTCTTGTTCCTGTCTAATATTGCCGTCATGCTTCCCTCAAAGCACGCAGACAGGAATGAGAAATGAGCGAGATGTGGCGGTTTGGGCGCCAGTATGATTTTCACGAGATTGTCGCCGATGGCATCGTCCATGGGGTCGGCATCGTCTTTGCGCTGATCGGCGCGACCGCGCTGATCTTCTATGCGATGACATGGGGCAGCATCAGTGCGATTGCCGCCGCGTGGATTTATGGTCTCGGTCTCGTTGCCTGCCTCTCCGTGTCCTTCACCTACAATATCTGGCCTCACTCCAACGTAAAATGGTTCCTGCGCCGCCTCGACCATTCGGCCATCTTCATCCTCATCGCGGCAACCTATACGCCGTTTTTGATGCGTGGCATCCACGATCCCCTGATTGCCGTCATGCTGGGGCTGATCTGGCTTGCCGCCATCTGCGGCATCCTGCTCAAATGCGTGTTTCCCGGCCGCTATGACCGTGTCGCGATTGGCCTTTATCTCGCCATGGGCTGGAGCGGCGTCATGGTTGTCGGCCCTCTGTCGTCGCATCTCGCCCCGCTCACGCTGTGGCTGATCGTCGCCGGCGGCGTTATCTATTCACTCGGTGTCATCTTCCATGTGTGGGAGAAGCTGCGTTTCCAGAACGCCATCTGGCACGCCTTCGTGGTCGCGGCCGCTGCGGTTCATTATGTTGCTGTCGTCACCGCCTTCAGCCTCGTTCCGCTCGCATCCTGACGCGGCGCACTGGACATCGCTCCGTTTCATCGCTTAAGGCTCGTCGCAGGAGCTGCCGCCTTTCCGCGTCCGCTTGTTCAGAACGATGAGGCAAAGCACTATGACCGTGGAACTGCGCGATGCGACCGTTGATGACCTCTGCGGGATCATGGAGATTTACAACGACGCCGTGGTGAATACGACGGCGATCTGGAACGAGGTCGTGGTTGATCTGGACAACCGCAAGGAATGGTTTTCCGCCCGCAGATCACGCGGATTTCCCGTCATCGTCGCCATTCTCGAGGGCAAGGTTGCCGGCTATGCTTCCTATGGCGACTGGCGCGCCTTTGACGGTTATCGCCACACCCGCGAACATTCGGTCTATGTGCATAAGGATGCGCGTGGCCATGGCATTGGCAAGCGGCTGATGCGGGCGTTGATCGATCATGCCGCCGGTAACGACGTGCATGTGCTGATCGCCGCCATCGAATCGGAAAACACCGCCTCGATCCGCCTGCATGAAAGTCTGGGCTTCACCGTTGCGGGCCGGTTTTCCGAGGTGGGCACCAAGTTTGGCCGCTGGCTGGATTTGACGTGCATGGAACTGAAGCTGGGGTGAAAGCCATCTGTGGAACGGGCGATGGCCGATTGTTTCTGCTCCCCACCGGGGAGAAGAAACTCGCGGCACGGTCTTGCCACTCAAACCGGCTCGAACACCATCGAATGGCCGTTGATGCAGTAGCGAAGACCTGTGGGCGGCGGGCCGTCGGGGAAGACGTGGCCGAGGTGGCCGCCGCAATTGGCGCAGCGGATTTCCGTGCGCACCATGCCATGGCTCGCATCGCGATGTTCGGTCACGGCCCCCGGCTTCACCGGCTCGAAATAGCTCGGCCAGCCGCAGCCGGCGTCGAATTTCGTGTCGGAGAGGAAAAGCGGCTCGTCGCATGCGGCGCAGCGATAGAGGCCCTTCTGGAATGTATCCCAATAGGGACCGGTGAAGGCGCGCTCCGTGCCGTGTTCGCGCAGGATGCGATATTGTTCCGGCGTCAGCTGCTCACGCCATTCGGCATCGGTCTTGTTCACTTTGGGGGATGTCAGATCGCTCATGGAATGATCCTTTCTGTTCCCGCCTCAAATAATCATCGCTGAGGCGGATTGAAAGGGGAGGCGGGTCATAACGCTTTCGTTATGAAGCGGACGGACCGATTTCGGTTGAGATGCCCGTATCTATGCCTTAACTGAAAAACGAATCTAAGAAGACTGCCGCTTGAGTGGCGCGGGGATGGGGGACATCCCGGGAGATGTGAATGACACCAGATGTCACGCCGCTGACATTCCTGTCGCTGTTTTTGCCGTTCCTGGCAGCGCTTGCCGCGCCTGCACTGGTGAAACGGTTCGGTCATAACGCGGCCTGGATCATCGCCATCGCGCCGGCTTTGGCGTTCCTCCATTTTGCGCGGATGCTGCCGGAGGTCGCAGCTGGTGGCGTGGTGACGGGCGGTTACGCCTGGGTGCCGAGTTTCAATCTCAGCTTCTCCTGGTTCATCGACGGCCTGTCGCTCACCTTTGCGTTGCTGATCACGGGCATCGGCATGCTGGTCGTCCTTTATGCGGGCGGTTACATGAAAGGCCACCCGCAGCAGGGCCGTTTCCTGTCCTTCCTGCTGCTCTTCATGGGGGCAATGCTCGGCGTCGTCGTCTCAGACAGCCTGCTGATGCTCTTCGTTTTCTGGGAGCTCACCTCCATCACATCCTTCCTGCTGATCGGGTTCGATCATGAGCGGGCCGCCTCGCGCCGCGCCGCGCTACAGGCGCTGGTGGTGACCGGCGGCGGTGGTCTGCTGCTGCTTGCCGGGCTGATCTTCATCTGGGACATCAGCGGTATCACGCAATTGTCGATGCTGGTACGCGGCGGCGATGTGCTGCGCGACAGCCCGTTTTATCTGGCGGCTCTGCTTCTGGTTCTCGGCGGCGCCTTTACCAAATCCGCGCAGTTTCCCTTCCATTTCTGGCTGCCCAACGCCATGGAAGCGCCAACGCCTGTCTCGGCCTATCTGCATTCGGCGACCATGGTGAAGGCCGGCGTTTATCTGCTGATGCGCCTCAACCCGGTTCTCGGCGATACGGCCGCCTGGCAGATCCTGCTGCCGTTTTTCGGCGGGCTGACGATGCTCACAGGCGCGCTGCTCGCCGTGCGCCAGACAGACCTGAAGCTGATGCTTGCCTATACCACGGTGTCGTCGCTCGGCCTCCTGGTCATGCTCACGGGCTTCGGGTCTGCTCACGCCATAGAGGCGGCGGTGCTTTATCTTGTCGCGCATTCCCTGTTCAAGGGCGCGCTGTTCATGGTCGCCGGCATTATCGATCACGAGACCGGCACGCGTGACGTGACGAAGCTCGGTGGCCTGCGAAAAGCCATGCCGATCACCTTTGCGGCAGCGCTGGCGGCGGCGATTTCCATGGCTGGCCTGCCCCCTTTCTTCGGCTTCCTCGCCAAGGAGGAGATTTATTATGCGCTGGCGCATGCCAATCCGCGCGCCGTGCTGTTTACCGGGATTGCTCTCATCGGCAACGCGCTGATGTTCGCCGTCGCCTTTGCCGTCGCGCTGAAACCCTTCCTTGGCAAGCCGGTCAAAACCCCGAAACACGCCCATGAAGGCCCGGTTCTGCTGTGGCTCGGCCCGGCGCTCCTGGCGCTGAAGGGGCTGACGATTGCACTTTTTTCCGCCGTTGCGCATTTTTACATCTCCACCCCCATGGCGAGCGCCATTGCGGGCGAGGCGCGGCCGGTGGAAATCTCGCTGATCCCGCATATCGGCGTGCCGCTTGGCCTGTCGTTGCTGACCATCGCACTCGGCATCGTCCTTTGTAACAAGCTTTCCACCCTGCGCAGCCTGATGGACCGCAGCTTCAAGGCACTGGGGGCGGGGCCGGACAGAGGCTTTGACGTCTTCATCGAAATGCTGGTGCGGATGTCCTTCCACGTCACGCGGCTCATCCAGCCGGGCAGGCTGGAATTTTACGTCACCGCCACCTTCGCCGTCATCGCTGCCGTGCTGCTGGTGCCGCTGTTCCTTTATGACGAGCTACCGTCCATGCCAGCCTGGCCGGGTGATATGCAAATCCATGAGCTGACATTCATCGTCATTGCGGTGGCCGGTCTCGTTGCGGTGCTGACGGCGTCGAGCCGGCTCACGGCCATCATCGCGCTCGGCATCCAGGGCTTTGCGGTCGCCGTCATCTTCCTGCTGTTCGGCGCGCCTGATCTGTCATTCACGCAGTTCATGGTCGAGACGTTGTCGGTGGTCATCCTCACGCTGGTGATGACGCGGCTTCGCCTGTCACCGTCAGACCACCGCGGCCTTGGCCAGAAGCTGCTCGATAGCACCATCGCCATTGCCTGCGGAATAGGCTTTGCCCTGTTCCTGATGCGGGCGACGCAGGCGAGCTTCGACAACCGCCTGACCGAGTTCTACAACACCTATTCCAAGGTCATCGCCCACGGGGCGAATGTGGTCAACGTCATCATCGTCGACTTCCGCGGCACGGATACGCTCGGTGAAATCGCGGTCGTGATGATAACCGGCCTCGCCATCCTTGCGCTCATCCGCATTCGGCCGACCGCCGCTATCAAAGGTCCGGCGAAATCAGCGAAGAAAAAGGGAGCACGCGCATGAATACGCTTATCCTGCGCACCATTGCCCCCGTGGTTACCAGTCTGATGGTGCTCTTTTCCATCTTTGTGCTGCTGCGCGGCCACAACGAGCCCGGCGGCGGCTTTATCGGCGGTTTGATCGCTGTGTCGGCACTGGCGATTTATGGCATCGCTTACGGCGTTTCGGCGGTTCGCCGGGCGATTGTGTTTCATCCGCTGGCCATTGCCGGGGCAGGGCTGCTGGCTTCGATGCTTTCGGGCCTGGTGTCGATGGCGGCTGGCGTTCCCTTCATGACAGGGCTCTGGATCTATCCGAACCTGTTGGGGGTGGAGATTCCTCTCTCCACCGTCATGTCCTTCGATATTGGCGTCTATCTTGTCGTGGTTGGCGCCATCACATCCATTGCACTTGCGCTGGAAGAAAGGGATAGCGACTGATGGAAGCGGTCTTCTCGATTCTCGTCGGCATCTTCTTTTCGGTGGCGATCTATCTCATGCTGTCGCGTCACAGCATCCGTGTGCTGCTCGGCATCGCCATTCTCGGCAATGCGGTGAACCTGCTGCTGTTCACCGCAGGCCGGTTGACGCGCGAGGTGCCGCCGATCATTCCGCCGGGCCTGGACACGCTGCCCGCAGGTGCGGCCAATCCGCTGCCGCAGGCGCTTATCCTCACGGCCATCGTGATTTCCTTTTCCTTCTTCTGTTTTCTCCTGGTGCTGACCTGGCGTGCATTTCAGGAACTGCAGACCGACGACACGGACGAAATGCGCACCGCAGAACCGGCAGGCGAGCCCCTGCCGCCGCTCGGTTATTGAGCGGCGAGGCTGAGACACCATGGCATCCTCCACCACATCGGCAGTTACCGATCTCTCCGCAGCGCTCGTCACGGCACCCGTGCCGCTCGCAGACTGGCTGATCATCCTTCCCATCGCGCTTTGCATCGGTGCGGGCGCGGTGCTGATGATGATGCGCCACGCGATCCGCCATCACGCCACGGTTGCCATCGCGGCGCTCGTCCTGCTGGTCGTGCTCGATGCCGCGCTCTTGTGGAAGGTCGCGACTGGAGGCCCCTTCACCATGGTCATGGGTCGGTGGCTGCCACCCTTCGGCATTGCCTTTACCGCTGATCTCACGGGCGCACTTTTGTCGCTTGCCGCCGCCATCGTGGCGCTGGCAGGGGCGATCCATGCCGGTGCGGATATCGACGCCAGCGGCCGGCGCTATGGTTTTTATCCCTTCCTGATGCTGCTGATGGCCGGCGTGACAGGCGCTTTCCTGACCGGCGACATCTTCAACCTCTATGTCTGGTTCGAGGTGCTGCTGATCTCGTCCTTCGGCCTCATCGTGCTCGGTTCCACCCGCGAGCAGATCGACGGCGCGCTGAAATATGCCATTCTGAACCTTATCGGCACCACCTTGTTCCTGATCACGGTCGGTTATCTCTATGCCATCTTCGGCACGCTCAACATGGCCGATATCGCCCAGAAAGCGACACAACTGCGTGGCGCCGCGCCGCTGATGACGCTTGCGAGCCTCTTCGCGCTCGCCTTTGCCATGAAAGCGGCCGCCTTCCCGGTGAATTTCTGGTTGCCGGCCTCTTACCACACGCCGCGGATCGTCGTTTCCGCGCTTTTCGGCGGCCTGCTCACCAAGGTCGGTATCTATGCCCTGCTGCGCGTCATGGTCATGCTGTTTCCGGTCGAGCGGGAAGAACTCAGCATCGTCATCGCCATCTCCGCCGCACTTACCATGGTGCTCGGCGCGATGGGCGCGCTTGCCCAGAACGATATCCGCCGCATGCTCGGCTACATCGTCATCTCGGGCATCGGCTACATGATGGCCGGCATTGCTATCGGCACGCCATCAGGCGTGTCAGGCGCGATCTTCTACGCGCTGCATTCCATGGTGCTGATGACGGCGCTTTATCTTGCCGCAGGCCACGCCGCCCGGCTTGGCGGCAGCTTTACCCTGACCAATCTCGGCGGCCTCTACCGGCAAGCCCCCTGGTTTTCGGCCTTGGTGCTGGCCCTGTTCTTTGCCGGCTCCGGCCTGCCGCCCTTTACCGGCTTCTGGCCGAAGGCCATCCTGGTCAAGTCCGCCATCGACATCGGCGCATGGTGGCTCGCCGCCGCCATCCTTGTGTCCGGCTTCATCGCGACAATCGCCTTCGGGCGGGTCTTCCTTCTGTGTTTCTGGCGTCCGGCTCCGGCCATTGCCGGCAAGACCTCCGGCCAGCCGCCGGCAGCATCGTCACCGGCCCCTTCTGTCGCGCCGCTGGTGGGGCTAACGCTGCTTGTCGTCATCTTCGGGCTGTTCCCGGAAAGCCTGCTGAATCTCAGCCAGCAGGCGGCCGCAGGCCTCGGTAACCCACAGGCCTATATCCAGTCGGTCTTTTCAGAAGGAGGCAGACCATGAGCCTCTATGTCTCGCTGATGGTGATGTTTGTCGGCGTATGGCTTGCGGTCACCGGCAGCTTCACGCTCGCAAACGCAGCCTTTGCCGTCATCGTTTCGGCCCTTTCGCTTGGCCTCATCCGGCACCAGCTCCCGACGGGGCGTCGCCGGCCGCCGAGGGTGTGGCGGATCTTGTCGCTGACGCTGCTATTCTTCAAGGAACTGGCGCTTTCGGCCTGGAAGGTCGCGGTGCTCGTCACCCGTCCGAAACTTGACGTGCAGCCCGGAATCTTCGCCTATCCGCTGACGGTGCAGACGGATTTCGAAATCACGCTGCTGGCCAACCTTATCACGCTCACGCCAGGCACGCTCTCCGTCGACGTTTCGCCGGACAGAAAGACGCTTTACGTGCACGCGATCGACTGCAGCGATATCGAAGCGACGAGAAAAGATATTCGCGACGGTTTTGAAAGAAAGATCATGGAGGCGTTCCAGTCATGACGCCGGAACAGCTGGTTTCATTTTCAACTATACTCGCATCGATTGTTCTCTCAGTCGCCTTTTTGCTGACGGTCTACCGTGTCGTCGTCGGGCCGACCTTGCCGGATCGCATCGTTGCGCTCGACATGCTGGTGGGTATCGCCATCGGGTTCATCGCCGTCATCGCCATCCGGACCGGTTTTAACCTCTACGTGGATATTGCCATTGCGCTTGGGCTAGTCGGCTTTCTGGCAACGGTCGCCTTTGCCCGCTTCGTGCTGTCACGCGGGCCGGACGGGCCGCGGCGGCCGAAGGCGGTTCTTGACGGTGAGAGGGCATCCGAAGCTCTTGAGAAGACGATGGAATCAGGTTCCGGCGCAAAAAAAGGAAAGGGCAGACGATGATGGCTTGGATCGTGGCTGGGCTCGTTGTGGCGCTGACGATTACGGGCGCCATCTTCTCGCTGATTGCGGCAATCGGGCTCAATCGCCTGCCGGATGTCTATACGCGCATGCATGCGGCCTCCAAGGCGGGAACGGTCGGGTCGGGCCTGCTGCTTCTGGCCGTCGGCATCCATTCCATGGAAATAGCGACATTGGCGCGGGCGCTCGCGGGCTTCTTTTTCTTCATTCTGACGGCCCCGGTTTCGGCCCACCTTCTCGCAATGGCTGCTCACAAGGCAGGTTATCCGCTCGCAGTAAAATCTGTAGTTGATCACCTCAAGCAGATTTGAAGTTGAAATCCCCCTAAATAAATGGGGGTGCGCATTTTGGATTAATACTTGTGATAGTATTTTATAACCCGTGATTTTTTGTATTGAGATTAGACTGTTTTGAACTGAAAAATTCATAATAGGAATTTGACTTTTGCTGTTTTGCTGGTATCCAAATTAAGTGTAAAGTTGCTTATCGCGATTTGCATTTTGCCTCGTCATGAACGGCATAGGTATTTTATTAATGCCTAATCTATGGATATCAGGTCCATTGCTGCCCATGTCGCGGGCCATAAGTTGAATCTCGGTTCAATTCGTTTCCGGTTTCGCTCGAAATCTAGGGGTAGGTTTCATGTTGGTATCAACAGGGCGAGGGTGGGGCGCCGGGTAACTTCACATCGCTCGATGCAGCGCTTGCGCGCTTCAGGGGATAAATAAACAGGAGATACTTAAATGACGGAAACTGCATACGGTAACGCCCAGGATCTGCTGGTCGAACTGACGGCGGATATTGTGGCTGCCTATGTTAGCAACCACGTCGTTCCGGTAACTGAGCTTCCCGGCCTTATTTCGGATGTTCACACGGCACTCAGCGGAACATCGGCACCGGCATCGGTGGCGGTCAATGTCGAAAAGCAGAAGCCAGCCGTCTCTGTTCGCAAGTCGGTTCAGGACGATCACATCGTCTGTCTGGAATGCGGCGGCTCGTTCAAGTCACTCAAGCGCCATCTGACGACGCATCACAGCATGACGCCGGAAGAATATCGCGAAAAATGGGATCTGGCGACCGACTATCCGATGGTTGCGCCCGCTTACGCGGAAGCCCGCTCGCGGCTCGCCAAGGAAATGGGTCTCGGCCAGCGCCGCAAGGCCAGCCGTTGATTTTACTTCGGGGTCGGCGAAGCTGGTTTTATCCTCGCCGCGGAGTTGGTGGGTAGAAGGCTACCCCCAGCCCGCTGTCGCCACCTTCTCCCCGCGGGGAGAGGGCGGCAAGGCGGATTTGCCCGCTCCAGATGTTTCGTTGGGAGACTTCGTTCCATCTTATGGATAGTCAGCCGGTCGTCAGACCGGCTTTTTTGTTGGCGCGCACGAATTTTTAGAGGAAAAAAATCCTCATTTTCTGCCATCAATCTTTCGAAAATTCAGGCGTTTCAATGGCATAATCCTTCGATTAAAATTTGCACTTCCCCGTACTTGTTCGCAGGTGTATGAATTAATTCCTATTCGTAGAGGAGTTGCATATGCCGTCGGATTCTCAAGTTCCGTCTGCCGCCGCGCGGCCTTGCCGGCGGCTTGGTCACCCGCCTTTCCATCCCCGGCCACCGGCGGTCGGCAGGGAGGAGGTTACCCGTCTTTGCCGTCTGGTACGGCAACTCACCGTCGAGATGGTGCAACTGACGGGCGACCGGACCCTGCCGCGCCGTGACATGAGACGCATGGATTGTCACATCCGCCAGATCGCCATGTATGTCTGCCATGTGCAGCTCGGCATCGCGATGTCCGATATCGGGCCCTGCTTCGGCCGGGACCGGACGACGGTCGGTCATGCCTGCCAGGTGGTCGAGGACCGCCGTGACGAGCCGGCATTCGATGCCTTCGTCGCTACGCTTGAGCGGCTTGCCGCCGGCATTCTCAATGTGTTGAGGGG
>NZ_JBQYSN010000073.1:0-25498 GCF_052686535.1 Agrobacterium sp. DKPNP3
CGCTGGGCCGATGCCCATGACGCGCGGGGGCACGCCGGCGGCGGCACCGCCGAGAATGCGGGCGATGGGGGTGAGACCATATTTCTTTGCCGCCTCGGCTGAAGCGATGATAAGGGCCGCCGCACCGTCGTTGACACCGGAGGCATTGCCCGCCGTCACCGTTGCACCGTCCCGCTTGTTCACGGGTTTTAGTTTCGCCAATGCTTCGAGACTGGTCGCGCGCGGATGTTCGTCCTTCGAAACGACAAGCGGATCGCCCTTGCGCTGCGGGATCGTTACCGAGACGATCTCCCTTGCGAGACGGCCATTGGCCTGCGCATCGGCCGCCTTCTGCTGACTGCGCACGGCGAAGGCATCCTGATCTTCCCGCGAGACCTGATAATCGATGGCGACATTGTCGCCCGTTTCCGGCATAGAATCGACGCCATATTGCGCCTTCATCAGCGGGTTCACGAAACGCCAGCCGATAGTAGTGTCGTAAATTTCGGCGTTACGGGAAAAGGCGCTTTCCGCCTTTGGCATAACGAAGGGCGCGCGGCTCATGCTCTCGACGCCGCCGGCGATCATCAGTTCCGCCTCGCCCGATTTGACGGCGCGGGCGGCCGCGATGAGTGCATCCATGCCTGAGCCGCACAGCCGGTTGATCGTCGTTCCCGTCACGGAAACCGGCAGGCCGGCAAGCAGCAGCGACATGCGCGCGACGTTACGATTATCCTCACCTGCCTGATTGGCACAGCCGAAGATCACATCCTCGACGGCCTCCCAATCGAGGGAAGCGTTGCGCTCCATCAGCGCCTTCAGCGGCACCGCGCCGAGATCGTCGGCCCGCACGGAGGAGAGCGCGCCGCCGAAGCGGCCGATGGGCGTGCGGATATAATCGCAGATATAGGCTTCGGTCATCGGTGTTTCCTCAAAGTTCCGGCGCGACGAGATCGGCAACCGCGCCATCCACATGAAGCGGCGCGCCGGTCATGGCCTGCAATTCCTCGAATGTCATCGCCGGCAGCTTTTCGCGCAGCACGAAACGGCCGTCCACCACGTCGATCACCGCATGGCTGGTATAGATGCGAGTGATACAGCCGACGCCGGTCAGCGGGAAGGCGCATTTCTCGACGAGCTTCGGCTCGCCGTTCTTGGTGACATGTTCGGTGATGACGAAGACCTGCTTGGCGCCATGCACCAGATCCATGGCCCCGCCGACGGCTGGCACGCCCTTGGAGCCGACACGCCAATTGGCGAGATCGCCGTTTTGCGCCACCTGATAGGCGCCGAGGATCGCCACATCGAGATGCCCGCCGCGCACCATGGCGAAGCTGTCTGCATGATGGAAGAAGGCGGCACCCGGCTTCAGCGTGACAGCTTTCTTGCCGGCATTGATGAGGTTCCAGTCCTCCTCGCCTTCCGGCGGTGCCTCGCCGAAATTCAAGATACCGTTTTCGGTGTGAAAGATCGCCTGACGGCCGGGAGGCTGGTAGCGCGCCACCATTTCCGGAAAGCCAATGCCGAGGTTGACGTAAGCGCCATCCTCGATGTCCTGCGCCGCACGCCAGGCGATCTGGGCGTTGGAAAGCTTGATGTCTTCGCGGGTGTCGAGGGTCTGGGTCATGCGTAGGCTACTCCCGCGCGAATGAGGACTTCTTCCTGTTGCGGATCGGGGATTTCGACGACGCCGTTTACGAAAATGCCGGGTGTGACGACATGCTCCGGGTCGATCTCGCCGGCGGCGACGATCTTCGAGACTTGCGCAATGGTGGTCTTTGCGGCCATGCACATCAACGGGTTGAAATTGCGCCCGGCCTTGTTGTAGGTGAGGTTGCCATAGGTGTCGCCGAGCTCGGCCTTGACGATGGCGAAATCCGCCTTCAGCCAGCGTTCCTGCACATAGGAGCGGCCGTCAAATTCTGCGATGATCTTGCCATTGGCCAGTTCGGTGCCGAAGCCCGTTGGGGTGTAGAAGGCCGGAATGCCCGCACCGCCCGCGCGGATGCGCTCGGCAAGCGTGCCCTGCGGCACCAGTTCCAGCTCGATTTCGCCGGCCAGATAGCGGTCGGTGAAGGCACGCGGATCCGAAGAGCGCGGGAAGGAGCAGATCATCTTTTTGACCATGCCCGCATCGATCATCGCGGCGATGCCGATGCGGCCGTTGCCGGCATTGTTGTTGATGACAGTCAGGTTCCTCGGGCCTTTGTCGATCAGTGCGTGGATCAGCTCGATCGGCGCGCCGGAGCCGCCGAAACCGCCGATCATGATCGTCGCACCGTCACCGATGCCCGAAAGCGCCTCTTCGGCGCTCTTGATTGTCTTGTTCATTCTCAAAACCTCCATCCAGCCGAGCGGATGCTACCGGCAAGGCTGCTTGGCCATGAGGTAATGCCGAAATCGCCTCGACGGCAAGAGTTTTGTGCGTTATATGATTTTTGTTCGTATATCGCACAAATGGAGCCTCGACATGGCCGTCAGCGAAAGAGACATGATGGGCGGTCTCGCCAAGGGATTGCGGGTGATCGAGGCCTTCAGCGCCGAACGGCCCCGCCTGTCGATTTCCGATGCCGCCGAGATTGCCGGGCTGGACCGCGCCACCACACGCCGCTGTCTGCTCACGCTTTCGGAGCTTGGCTATGCGGCCTATGACGGCAAGTTCTTTACCGTGACGCCGAAGGTGCTGCGGCTCGGCACCGGCTGCCTCGCCACGATGCCGCTACCGAAGATCGTGCAGCCGCTCATCGACCGTCTCTCGGAGGAGATCGGCCAAAGCACTTCCGTTTCTATCCTGGACGAGACCGAAATTGTTTACGTCGCCCGCGCCGCCCAGCAGCGGGTCATGTCCATTGCATTGATGCCGGGGTCGCGCCTGCCTGCCTATTGCACCTCGATGGGCCGCGTTCTTCTTGCCGCGCAGCCGTCCGAGCGGCGACGCGACATTCTCAAAGCCTCTCGACTGGTTGCGCGCACTGAAAAAACCATCATGGACATGGACGCCCTGCTCGCCGAAATCGAGTTGACCGGTAATCGCGGTTACGCTCTCATCGATCAGGAAGTCGAAATCGGCCTTCGCTCCATCGCCGTGCCATTGAAAAGCGTGCGCGGCCAGACGGTCGCTGCGCTGAATGTCGGGCTCGCCGCCTCCGTCGCTTCGATGGAGGAACTGGTGGAGCGTTACCTGCCGGCGCTTCTTTCCGTTCAGCGTGAACTGGCAAGAATGCTGGTCTGAGGCTGAGGCAGGGCCTGCCGCGTGCCGGTATCGCCCATTTTGCGCTGTTCTGCCAGACGCCAGGCGCGCGGTGTCATGCCGGTTTCCCGCCTGAAAAAGCGGTTGAAATAGGCGGGATCGGCAAAACCAAGCCCTTCGGCGATCATCTGGACGCTCAAGACGGTGAAGACCAGTTCCTGCTGGGCAATTTCGATCTGACGCTTGGCAATCAGCCGCTGCAGGCTGACGCCGGAGACCGAACGGACAAGCCGGTTAAGATGGGTCTCGGACAGACCGAGCTTCCCTGCATAAAACCCGGCTTTCCGCGGCTCGCGGATATGGCGGGCAATCAGCGACAGCAACCGTTCGAAACGCTGCTCGGCGAGGCCGTCGCCGCTCGTTTCCGCAAGCGGCCGCGCCGCCCGCGAAAGAAGCGTGAGCACGGTGGCGAGCTGGCCTTCGATCATCGCGTCGCGGCCAATCTCACGCGCCTCATATTCCGTAGAAATCCGTTCGAACCCGCTGCGCAGGCACTCCCCCTCGGCAAAATCCCGCAAGGGCAGAAGCACCGGCTGCTGAAAATTCCGCAGCAACAACGCCTGCACCGATGCCGTCAGCGCGCCAGGCAGCATGGTGACGATCACGCCGCCGATATCGCGTGAAAAACGAAAGCCATGTTCGAAGCCAGGCGGCACGATGATGGCCACCGGCGGCCGGATGGGCTCGATGCTGCCTTCCAGCAAGGCATCACCCTCGCCACCAGAAATGTACAAGATTTGTAGAAAGGCGGCGTGGCGGTGCAGACCGATTTCAAAGCGGTGCAGGCTGCTCCGAGAAAAAAGCGTCTCGCAATGGAAGCGAAAATCGCTGCCCTGTGCGGCCTCCTCGCCATAAAGCGCTTCGTTGGCGGTCGCCCGCATCTCATCCCCCTTCTGCGGCTGATGGTCGGATTGTGCAATTTACGGATCAGAAAGTCCATTGAGCTTCCGGCGACGCCTGGTCAATTTCTTGACCGCAGAGAAGTTCGGGAGGAAACAATGCGTACACAGGTCGTCATCATCGGTTCGGGCCCATCTGGGCTTCTGCTTGGCCAGCTTCTGGCGAAAGCCAGCGTCGAGACCGTCATTCTCGATCGGGTCAGCAAGGATTATATCCTCGGCCGTGTTCGCGCCGGCGTGCTGGAAGATGGCACCGTGCGGCTCATGGAAAAGGTCGGCGCGGATAAGCGCCTGCGCCGCGAGGGCCTGCCGCATGAGGGTTTTTCGCTGACCTTTGATGGTCGAGACCACCGCATCGATCTCTTCGATCTCACCGGCGGTAGCCAGGTCATGGTCTATGGCCAGACCGAGGTGACCCATGATCTGATGGATGTGCGCGAGGCAGCAAACCTCGTGACCATCTACGACGCCGCCAATGTCGAACCGCATGATTTCGATGGCGCAAGTCCCTATGTCACCTATCAGAAAGACGGCGTAAGCCACCGGATCGATTGCGATTTCATTGCCGGCTGCGATGGTTTTCACGGGGTGAGCCGCAAATCCGTGCCCCAAGGCGCGATCAAGGAATTCGAGAAGGTCTACCCCTTCGGCTGGCTCGGCATCCTCGCCGAAGTGCCGCCGGTCAACCACGAACTCATCTATGCCAACCATCCGCGCGGTTTTGCGCTCTGCTCCATGCGCTCGCACACACGCAGCCGGTATTACATTCAATGTTCGCTGGAGGACCGGCCGGAAGACTGGAGCGACGAGCGCTTCTGGGATGAAATCCGCCGTCGCCTGCCAGAAAGCCATGCGGATGTCATGGTGACCGGCCCATCCTTCGAAAAATCCATCGCGCCGCTCCGATCGTTCGTCAGCGAGCCGATGCGGTTTGGGCGGCTGTTTTTAGCGGGGGACGCCGCCCATATCGTACCGCCGACGGGCGCCAAGGGCCTTAACCTTGCCGCCAGCGATGTCCACTATCTGAGCGAAGCACTGATCGAATTTTATCGCGACAGGTCGCAAGCCGGCATCGATGCCTATTCGCAGAAGGCACTTTCGCGCGTCTGGAAGGCAGTGCGCTTTTCCTGGTGGATGACGACGATGATGCATCGTTTCCCGGACACGGGGGATTTCGGCCAGCGCATTCAGGAGGCGGAGCTAGATTATCTCGTGCAATCGCGTGCTGCCTCGACCGCGCTTGCGGAGAATTACGTGGGGCTGCCTTACTAAGAACCAGCCTCCGCCCTCCCATCCACCAACTCGCCCGCCGCCTCGCGGACGGCCTGCATCAGCAGCGAGAGCGGCAGCGAGGGCTGCGTATCGGCCCGGACCGTCAGACCCACCGGGCCGCTGGTATCGCCGGTCTCGACCGGCAGAATTTCGAGGATGCCATCGGCCACATCCGCCGCCACGACTCCCTCCGAGATGATCCAGATCGCATCGCTGGTGCGCAGGAAAGCGCGGCCGAAGGCGTCGGATACGGTTTCGATGCGGATCGGCAGGGCCGGAACGCCATTGGCGATCAAAAACTGTTCGACGACGGGGCCGATGACGGATTGCCTTGTCGGCATCAGCACCGGATATTCATGCAGGTGATCGAACACGGAGAGCCCGGGTGACAGCAGCGGGTGGCCGGCCCGCACCACGAAGCGCACCTTTTCCGAATAGAGGTGTTCAAAGGAAAAACCCGCCATCTTCTGCGGTGCGGCCAGACGGCCGACGACGAGATCGAGATCGCCGACACGAAGCTGCTCCAGCAAAACGGCGTTTTCGCCCGTCACGATCTTCACCGGGCTGCCGGTCTTTTCCGCCAGGAAGCCCGCCATTGCCTTTGGCATGATGCGGACCGAAACCGTAGGCAGAGCACCCACTCGTACCGGAGGACCGGCGCGCGCCGCCTCCTGCGAAACCGAATCGACCGCCTGGCGCAGCGCCGTCATCGTCGCCCCGGCATGACGCAGGAAAACCTCGCCATAGCGGCTGATGCGAATGCCGCGCCCTTCCCGGTCGAACAGCGAAACGCCGAGAATCTCTTCGAGCTCGCGAATGGTCTTCGTCACCGCCGGCTGGCTGACATGCAGGATTTCTGCGGCACGGATGACGCTTTTTTGTCGCGCAACCTCCACGAAAGTCTGCAGGTGCCGGAATTTGATACGCTGATCGACCATCGCTTTGTATAATCCACAGGTTATGATTTTCGTCTATAATGTCATTTTACTTAACCGGAACTGGCTTGCAATATACTCTGCAGGAGGAGCATGCCATGCATTTTCTGCGCTGCGACGACGCCGTCATCCATTACCGCGCCAAGGGATTGGAGACCGGCAAACCAGTCATCGCCTTCATCAATTCGCTAGGGACCGATTTCCGCATCTGGGATGCGGTGATCGAGGCGTTGGGTGATGACTACACCTACGTGCTGCACGACAAGCGCGGCCACGGGCTTTCCGACGTCGGTCGTGCTCCCTATTCGATCGACGATCACACACGCGACCTGATTGCGCTTCTCGATCATCTTGGCGTCAAAAACGCGGTCATCTGGGGCCTGTCTGTCGGAGGGCTGATTGCGCAGGGCCTTTATGCGCGCCGGCCCGATCTCGTACGCGCATTGGTGCTCAGCAATACCGCGCATAAGATCGGCACAGCCGAAATGTGGAATGCCCGTATCGACAAGATTGCCGCCGATGGCCTTGCGTCGCTGGTGGATCCCGTCATGGAGCGCTGGTTCACGCCCGCCTTCCGCCGTCAGGACAATGCCGCCTATGCCGGTGCCCGCAACATGCTTTCCCAGCAGCCCGAGGCCGGTTACAGCGGCACCTGTGCCGCCATTCGTGACGCGGATTTCAGCGAAGAGGCGGGCCGCATCGCCGTGCCGACGCTTTGTGTTGCGGGGGATCAGGACGGCTCGACCCCGCCGGAGCTGGTGCAATCGCTGGCGGCTCTTATCCCCGCGAGCCGCTTCCACACCGTTACCGGCTGCGGCCACATCCCCTGCCTTGAACAGCCGCTTGCCTACACGCAGGCAGTTAGCATTTTTCTGAAGACCTTGCCGGAGCACTGACCGATGGCGGACCATATCGACAAGAACGAACGTTTCGAACAGGGCATGAAAACCCGCCGCTCGGTGCTGGGTGACGCCCATGTCGACCGCGCGCAGACCTTGACGACGGCTTTCGACCAGCCGTTCCAGCAACTCATCACCGAAGGGGCATGGGGCACGGTCTGGTCCGGCACCCATTTCACGAAGCGCGAGCGCTCGATCGTCACCATTGCCCTGCTAGCAGCGCTGGGACAGGATGAGGAGCTTGCCATGCATGTGCGCGCCACCGTCAATACCGGCGCCACGGAAGCGGATATTCGCGAGGCGCTGATGCATGTGGCGATCTATGCCGGCGTGCCCGCTTCCAACCATGCTTTCAAGATTGCCAAGCTTGCCCTGGCGGGCATGAAAGCTGATAGTTTCAGTGAGGAGGAGACGAAATGAGCAACCAGCCGCCCGAAACGGGACCGTTCTTCGCACGCAACCGCGATATTCATCCGCTGGCCTATGCGCCCGGCTACAAGACCTCGATCCTGCGCTCGCCGCAGCGGGCACTGATCTCGCTTGAGGGCACCAAAAGCGAGATCACCGGTCCGGTCTTCGGCCATGGCATGCTGAACCCGCTGGATAACGACCTCATCCTCAACTATGCCCGCCCCGGCGAAATGCCGGTTGGTCCGCGTATTCTCGTTCACGGCCGGGTGCTGGACGAGCGTGGCCGCGGTGTCAATGGTGCGCTGGTGGAGTTCTGGCAGGCCAATGCCGGCGGCCGTTACCGCCACAAGAAGGAAAGCTACCTCGCCGCCATCGATCCGAATTTCGGCGGCGTCGGCCGCACCATCACGGATGAGAACGGTTACTACTGGTTCAAGACCATCCAGCCGGGCGCATATCCCTGGCCCAATGGCGTCAATGACTGGCGGCCGGCCCACATCCATTTTTCGATCTTCGGCCATGGTTTCGCCCAGCGGCTGATTACCCAGATGTATTTCGAAGGCGATCCGCTCATCTGGAAATGTCCGATCGTCAAGACCATTCCGGATGAGGATGCCATAAAACGCTTGATCGCACCGCTGGACATGAATGCGGCCCTGCCGATGGACATGCTGGCCTATAAGTTCGATATCGTGCTGCGTGGCCGCCGCTCGACCCTTTTCGAAAACCGCATGGAGGGCAACTGACGATGGTACAGCCGCTCAACTATTTCAAGGAAACCGCCTCGCAGACCGCAGGCCCCTATGTGCATATCGGCTGCACACCCAATTTCGTCGGCATCGAAGGCGTGTTCGAAAAGGATCTCGGTTCCGGTCCGCTTTATAACGACAAGGCCCGCGGCGAGCGCATCAGCGTGCGCGGCACGGTTTATGATGGTGCCGGAATGGCATTGAAGGACGCGCTGATCGAAATCTGGCAGGCGGATACCGACGGTTATTACAACAGCCCGAGCGAAACACGCGGCAAGGCCGACCCGAATTTCATCGGCTGGGGCCGCTCGCCCGGAGACATGGATAGCGGCGAATTCGTCTTCGAAACTATTAAGCCCGGCTCGGTGCCGTTCCGTGATGGCCGGCCGATGGCGCCGCACATCACCTTCTGGATCGTCGCGCGTGGCATCAATATCGGCCTGCAGACCCGCATGTATTTCCCGGAAGAACAGGAGGCCAACGCCGCCGATCCCGTTCTCGCCCGCATTGAGCAGAAAAGCCGCATCGCCACGCTTGTCGCTAAAAAAGAAGAAGGCAACGTCTATCGTTTCGATATCCGCCTTCAGGGCAAGGGCGAGACCGTGTTTTTCGATATCTGACGCATATCGCGCAGAAGTGTGCAGCGGTTTTGCAACAACGATATGCGCAAATGAAAGCGAGCCGGACGATGAGCCTTTCCCCCTTCGAGCATCCGTTCCTGTCGGGCCTTTTCGGCGATAGCGAAATCGTCGAACTTTTCTCGGCAAGGGCTGATATTGACGCCATGGTCAGTTTCGAGATGGCTCTGGCGCAGGCGCAAGCGGAGACTGGTATCATCTCCGAGGATGTGGCGGAGGCAATCGTCTCGGGGCTTTCGGACTTCGCCGCCGATATGACCGCCCTTCGTCATGGCGTCGCGAAAGACGGCGTGGTGGTGCCTGAGCTCGTGCGGCAGATGCGGGCACCCGTCGACGGCAAGGTGGCGGACAAGGTGCATTTCGGCGCAACCAGCCAGGATGTCATCGATACCAGCCTGATGCTCCGGCTGAAGGTCGCGGTCGAGATCATCGCCGCCCGGCTCGGCCACCTCATTGACACCCTGGGCGACCTGGCCTCCCGCGATGGCCACAATCCCTTGACGGGTTACACCCGCATGCAGGCCGCCATTGGCATCACGGTGGCCGAGCGCACGGCAAGTTGGATCGCGCCGCTTGAGCGCCACCTGCTCAGGCTCGAAACCTTCGCGCAGAGCGGTTTTGCCCTGCAATTCGGCGGCGCCGCCGGTACGCTGGAAAAGCTCGGTGACAATGCCGCAGCGGTGCGCGCCCATCTTGCAAAAGGGCTGGGGCTTGCCGACAGACAGCAATGGCAGAGCCAGCGCGACGGCATCGCCGAATTCGGCAATATTCTCTCGCTTGTGACAGGCTCACTTGGCAAGTTCGGGCAGGATATCGCGCTGATGGCCGAACTCGGCGCAGAGATCCGTCTCTCCGGCGGCGGCGGTTCTTCGGCCATGCCGCACAAGCAAAACCCCGTCAATGCCGAGACGCTGGTGGCGCTCGCCCGCTTTAACGCCGTGCAAATCTCCGCACTGCACCAGTCACTCGTGCATGAACAGGAACGCTCCGGCGCCGGCTGGATGCTGGAATGGCTGTCGCTGCCGCAGATGGTGACGGCGACCGGCGCTTCGCTGTTGATAGCCGGTCGCTTGGCGGCGCAGATAGACCAGCTGGGGACGAGCAAAGACTAGCCGGACTGCTTTAGCCTACTCTTTCAATTGAAGTCTAGACGGCGAGGCGCTGCTCTGCCGCAGACTGGTCTCGTGACGACGAGTAAGTTAAAGCACCACTTTAGTTATTGATAATAAACGGCTTATTTGCCGCTCAATAACATTCCAAAATCAGTTCCAAGACTGCTTTTTCACCGCATGCACGACTTGACACTAAAATGAACTAACTGGTACAAACATTATCAATAAGGCCGTACCCGGACGAGGAATGAGAGTTCCGGGATGAGCAGAACCGGGTGGAGGGCTCCGACGCGAAACATCGTCGAAGCAATGCGGACAGGATAATTACCTGTCCAAGCCCGGAAGGGTTGGAGGAAGAATGTCTTACAGTCTCGATTTTTCGGCGGTCATAGAGCGCCTGCCCGAGCTGCTTTTGGCCTGCCTTGCGACAATTGGGCTGGCTATTGCCGGCATGTCGCTCGCCACCGTCATCGGCGTTCTCGGCGTCGTTGCCCGTCGGTCTCGCTTTAAGCTGCTGCGCGGGCTCGTCATCGGTTTTGTCGAAGTCATCCGCAACACGCCGTTTCTGGTGCAGATTTTCTTCATCTTCTTCGCCCTGCCGCAGATCGGTGTCAAACTTAACCCGACGGCCACGGCGATCATTGCGCTTGCTCTGAACGGCGGCGCCTATGCGATTGAAATCATTCGCGGTGGCGTCGATTCCATTCCAAAGGGCCAGGTGGAGGCAGGGCTTGCGCTGGGGCTTCATCGGGCCCAGATTTTCCGTCACATCATCTTAAAGCCAGCGCTGCGGGCGGTTTACCCCTCGCTCACCAGCCAGTTCATCATGCTGACGCTGACGACGTCGGTCTGCACCTCGATCGCGGCTTACGAACTGACCTCGGTGGCTCAGAAAATCGAGGCGGATACGTTCCGTTCCTTTGAAGTCTATTTCTCGATCACACTGCTTTATCTGGTCATTTCCTCGCTGATGATGGGCATTTTCGCGCTCATCTCGCGCACGTCCTTCAGCTATCCGGTCAAGTGAGGAGAAGACCATGGCATCCATCGGCCCCAACGAACTCTTCTTCCTCATGCAGGGTCTAAAATGGACCCTCGCACTGACGATCATCGGCTTCATCGGCGGCGGCATCTTCGGTCTTTGCGTGGCGCTTGCCCGTGTGGCCGACAGGCCGGCAGTCCAGCGGGCAAGTGCCGCATTTATCGCCGTGTTCCAGGGCACACCGCTCCTGATGCAGCTCTTCGTCGTCTATTACGGCGTGGCGCTTGCCGGGCTCAATGTGGATGCGTGGATCGCGGTCGCCATCGCCTTCACCCTGCATGCAAGCGCGTTTCTGGGTGAAATCTGGCGCGGCGGCATCCAGGCGGTGCCGAAGGGTCAAACGGAAGCAGCCAACGCGCTAGGCCTACATTACGTGTCTCGAATGAAAGACGTGGTGCTGCCGCAGGCCTTCAAGGTTTCGCTGCCGGCCACCATTGGCTTCCTGGTGCAACTCATCAAGGGCACCTCGCTTGCCGCGATTGTCGGCTTCGTTGAGCTCTCCCGCGCGGGCCAGATCGTCTCCAATCAGACGTTCCGCCCCCTCACCGTCTTTGCCATCGTCGGCATCATCTATTTCCTGATCTGCTGGCCGCTTTCCCTTTGGGGCGCTGGCGTCGAAAAGCGGCTGCAGGCCGCGTCCCGCTAATCATCAAAAATCATCTCATCAGCTTTGTAAGGAGGAGCAAAAGATGAAAACCACCACTATGAAATTCTCACGTCGTGCGATGCTCGCACTCGCTGCGGCAACGGTCGCTCTGCCCTTCGTGGCGCCAGTCGACGCTTTTGCCGGCACCGTGGAAGAAGCCAAGGCCAAGGGCAAAGTCGTCATCGGTATTCAGGGTGACAATTCGCCGTGGGGCTTCGTCAATTCCAGCGGCGTTCAGGACGGTCTCGATGCCGATATCGGCAAGGCTTTCGCCGACTATCTTGGCGTGAAGGCCGAGTTCGTGCCGCTCGCTGTCGCCAACCGTATTCCGGCACTGCTGACCGGCAAGGTCGATGTGCTTTTCGCAACCATGGGCATGACTGCCGAGCGCGCCAAGACCATCCAGTATTCCAAGCCCTATGCCGGTAACGTGCTCTCCGTCTACGGCCCCAAGGACAAGAAGATTGCCGGGTACGACGATCTGACCGGCGTTGCCGTCGGCGTTCCGAAGTCGAGCGCCATGGATACGGCTATCACTGCCGGCGCCGGCTCCAAGGCCAACATTCTGCGTTTTGACGACGACGCCGCCAATATCCAGGCGCTGATTTCCGGCCAGGTTGAAGTCGTTGGCGGCAACCAGTTCTACGGTGACCGCCTGAACAAGGCTGCTGATGGAAAATACGAATCGAAGTTCGACCTGACGACGCTTTACAATGGCGCCGGCACCCGCCCGGGTGAGAAAGACTGGAACGAAACCATCAACGCCTTCCTCGACAAGATCAAGTCGGATGGCCAGCTCGCCAAGATCTACGACAAGTGGATGAAGCGCGAAGTGCCTGCATTCCCGGAAAGCCTGCCTGATATCCCTTTCACCGTGAAGTGACCCTTCACCCGGGTGCGAGATCGAAATATCGGGAGGAAACCGATGGGAATCTTCAGACATAAGACAGCATGGCGTACTGCGCTTGCCGTCGGATTGGCAGCCTTGCTGCCAATCCTGACGCCTTCGGGTGCAAGTGCCAGAACATTGGAAGAAGCCAAGGCAAGCGGCAAGGTGGTGATCGGCATTCAGGGCGACAATGCACCCTGGGGCTTCATCAATTCAGCGGGCGTGCAGGAGGGCTACGATGCCGACTTGGCTCGGGGGTTTGCGGACTATCTTGGACTGAAAGTGGAGTTCGTGCCGCTTGCGGTCGCCAACCGTATACCGACCCTTCGCACCGGCAAGGTCGACGCCCTCTTCGCATCGATGGGGATGACGCCGGAACGTGCCAAGAACGTGCAATATGCACAGCCTTACGCTCATAACGTCATGTCGGTTTACGCCACGAAGGACAAGAAGATCGCCAATTTTGACGATCTGACCGGAATGACCGTCGGCGCACCGAAATCCAGCCCCATGGATACGGCATTGACTGCAGGGGCCGGCACCAAGGCGAATATCCTTCGCTTCGATGACGACGCCGCCACCATTCAGGCGATCCTGTCGGGCCAGATCGAGGCGATCGGCGGCAACCAGTTTTATGGGGACCGTCTCGCGGCCGCAGGTGGCAAGGATTACGAGGTAAAGTTCGACCTTGTGACACTCTACAACAGCGCCGCTACCCGCCCCGGTGAAAAGGACTGGAACGAAGCGCTCAACGCCTGGCTCGACAAGGCCAAGGCCAATGGCGACCTCGCAAAAGTCTACGCCAAATGGATGAAGCGCCCGGTTCCGGAATTTCCGGCCTCACTTCCCGACATTCCCTACACCGTCAACTAAACATTGCTGCAAAGCATGAAGGAACGTTCCATGCCGCAATCCTCCGCCGAACAGGCTCCGCTGATCGCCCTCGAAGGGGTTGGAAAGTGGTATGGAGCCTTCCACGCGCTGAAAAACGTCAACATGACAGTTCGTAAAGGCGAGAAGATCGTTCTTTGCGGCCCGTCCGGCTCGGGAAAATCAACGCTCATCCGCTGCATCAATCATCTGGAAGAAATCCAGGAAGGCAAGATCACTGTTGAGGGCACAACGCTCTCGGATACGAGCCGCGCCATCGATGCGGTGCGTCGCGAAGTGGGGATGGTCTTCCAGAGCTTTAATCTTTTCCCGCATAAGACCATCATGGAAAACTGTACGCTTGCCCCGATGCGGGTGAAGGGCGTTTCGAAAGCCGACGCAGAGGCGACGGCACGCAAGTATCTCGAACGCGTACGGATTCTCAATCAGGCAGACAAATACCCGGCCCAGCTGTCCGGTGGCCAGCAGCAGCGTGCGGCGATCGCGCGTGCGCTGTGCATGGAACCGAAGGCCATACTGTTTGATGAGCCGACATCGGCGCTCGATCCGGAAATGGTCAAGGAAGTGCTCGACACCATGATCGGTCTTGCCCGTGACGGCATGACGATGATCTGCGTGACCCATGAAATGGGTTTCGCCCGGCAGGTTGCCGATAGAGTGATCTTCATGTCGGAAGGCGAGATCATCGAAGAAGGTCCGCCGGACGAATTTTTCCGCGACCCCAAGCACCAGCGCACGCGCACGTTCCTCGGCGAAATTCTCGCCCACCACTGAGGTTCGCGCGCTCTTAAGGCGGGCGGGGATCGTCCCGCCTCTCCCACACCGTCCGATGAGCGACACCTGATCATGACAGAAAAAAAATCCTTCAAGGTCGGCCTGATAGGCGCCGACATCCAGTTATCGAAATCGCCTGCCCTGCATATGCGCGAGGGGGCGGCCCATGGTCTCGATTATTCCTATGAGCTTGTGGATGTCACCGCCCATAAACTGCCGGAAACGGCGCTTCCGGAGCTGCTTTCCGAGCTCGAAGCACGCGGGTTTGCCGGCACCAACATTACCCATCCGTTCAAGCAGGCGGTGATCCCGCATCTGCATGAACTGTCGGATGACGCCCGGATGCTGGGAGCCGTCAACACGGTGGTCTTCCGCGACGGGCGACGGATCGGCCACAATACGGACTGGTATGGCTTTCACGAGAGCTTCGTCCGTGGCCTGCCGGATGCAAAGCGGAATCGGGCTCTGCTGGTTGGCGCGGGCGGCGCCGGGGTTGCCGTCGCACACGCGGCGCTGAAGCTCGACATTGCCCGTCTTGATATTTTTGATCGGGATATGGCAAGGGCCGAGCGCCTGGCGCAGGATCTCAACGGCCGTTTTGGTGAGGGCCGCGCCTTTGCGGTGACGGACCCGGCTGCGTCCCTGCCCTATGCAGATGGCCTGATCCACGCCACCCCAATGGGCATGCCCGCCCATCCCGGCATGCCTGTTGCCGCCGATCTCATCGAACAGCGACATTGGGTGGCCGACATTGTCTACATGCCGCTCGTGACAGAGCTTTTGGCCACCGCGGCACAGAAGGATTGCCGCACCTTGCCAGGCGGCGGCATGACCGTGTTCCAGGCCGTTGGCGCCTTCCGGCTGTTCTGCGGACGCGAGCCGGACGCCGAGCGCATGACGGCGCATTTCACCGAACTATGCATGGCGGAGGGCGTAGCATGAGCCTCTTTACGGTCCTCAACGGTCCCAATCTCAACCTGCTTGGCCAGCGCCAGCCGGAAATCTATGGCTATGAAACGCTTGCCGACGTCGAAGCAAACTGCCGCGCCATCGCCGACGCTGCCGGCCACACGCTGTTTTTTGCCCAGAGCAACCGGGAATATGAGATCATCGACTGGATCCATGAAGCCCGCGGCAAGTCAGCGGGCATCGTCATCAATCCCGGCGCGTTCACACACACGTCTGTGGCAATCCTCGATGCCTTGAATACCTTCGAGGCTCCTGTCATCGAGGTGCACATCTCGAACATTCACAAGCGCGAGGCCTTCCGGCACCACTCCTATATTTCGCCCCGTGCAGAGGGCGTGATCGCTGGGTTGGGTATCGAAGGATACGAGGTGGCTCTCAGCCACCTTATCACGCGTCTTTCACGATCTTCGTGAGATGGGCGGGCGCCAGCACATAACGCAGCACCATGTCGCTGGCGTGCCGCGACAAGGTCTCCTGGCCATCATCGGTAAACAGGCTGTCGCCAAAGATAAACGAGAAGGTGGCGGCGTTGGAAACGTTGAAAAACGACAGAGCGCTGATCTGCCAATGCAGCTCCAGTGGATCGACGCCCTGCCGGAATACACCGCTCTTCTGGCCCCGCACGAGAACGCTTTCCAGCGCATCGATGGCCGGGCGGTTGAGCTGACGGATCGTTTCCGACGACTGCATGTGCCGGCCGTGATGGATATTCTCGATCATCACCATGCGGATGAAAGCCGGATTACGCCGGTGGTGATCGAAGGTGAACCGACAGAGCTTGTCGAGTGCCGCCACGGGCTCCAGATCGTCCAGTTGCAGATCGCTTTCACCACCACGAATCTTGGAATAGGCCTCCTGCAGCACATGCTGGTAAAGGCTCTCCTTGTCGGTGAAGTAATAATAGATCATGCGCTTGGACGTGCGCGTGCGCGCGGCGATCTCGTCGATCCGCGCTCCCGACAGACCGTTTTGCGAAAATTCCTCCATCGCCACGGACAGAATATCGCGCCGCACACCCTCCGGGTCCCGTTTCGCCGGGCGGGTCTCTGCTGTGCCTTTGGAAGTCGCGGTTTTCGTCATGGTCGATCAATCCACCCTTGGGCTTGCGGTTCCCGCCCACGCCCCTATTATTAACCAATCAGTACATAAGGCTGAAAAGGAAGGCAATATGGCGAGCTATGACACAGCAGGACACGGCATGCCAATGCGCACATCCATTGCAACCGTATCGATCAGTGGCGAATTCCCCGAAAAACTAGCGGCGATTGCCAAGGCAGGCTTTTCGGGCGTTGAGATTTTTGAAAACGATTTCCTGACCTATGATGCTTCGCCGCGCGAGGTGAAGGCGCTGGCCGCCGATCACGGCCTTGAGATTACCCTCTTCCAGCCCTTCCGCGACTTCGAGGGCATGCCGGAACCCCACCGTGCCCGCGCCTTCGAGCGCGCTCAACGCAAATTCGACATCATGGGCGAACTCGGCACCGATCTGATGTTGATCTGCTCGAATGTCTCACCGGTCTCGCTCGGCGGTATCGACCGGGCCGCCGCCGATTTCCATCAGCTGGGAGAGCTTGCTGCAAAACATGGCGTGCGCGTCGGGTACGAGGCGCTGGCCTGGGGCCGCCATATCAGCGATCACCGTGATGCCTGGGAGGTGGTGCGCCGTGCCGACCACGCCAATGTCGGCATCATCCTCGACAGCTTCCACACGCTGTCGCGCAAGATCGATCCCAATTCGATCCGTTCCATTCCCGGCGACAAGATTTTCATCGTGCAGTTGGCCGATGCGCCGCTGATCGACATGGACCTGCTCTACTGGAGCCGCCATTTCCGCAACATGCCGGGCGAAGGCGATCTGCCTGTCGTGGATTTCATGCGCGCCGTGGCGGCAACCGGCTATAGCGGGCCGCTTTCGCTCGAAATCTTCAACGACCAGTTCCGTGGCGGCTCGGCCCGGCTACTTGCCGAAGATGGTCACCGCTCGCTGATCAACCTCATGGACCAGGTTCGGCGTCTCGAACCCGATATCCGCATCGACGTACCAGCGATGCCGGAACGGGTTAACACGCAGGGCGTCGAATTCGTCGAATTCACCACGGCGCCGGAGGAAAAGGCCAATCTGGAAGCGTTGCTTGCCACGCTCGGCTTTGAGAAATCGGCGCAGCACCGCAACCGCACGGTCGATCTCTATACGCAGGGCGACATCCGCATCGTCATCAATACCAGCGATGATGGCGACAGCTTCGCTGGTGCCTCCTATTCGATCCACGGCACCAATGCCTATGCCTTCGGACTGAAGGTCGATGATGCCAAGGCGGCACTGGCGCGGGCAGAAGCGCTCGGTGCTCCGACCTTTGCCGAACCGCGCAAGACAGGTGAAGTCTCGGTTCCCGCCATTCAGGGCGTGGGCAACGGCGTCATCTATTTCCTTGATGACACCCCCGCACTCGCCTCCATCTGGGACGAGGAATTCGTGCCGACACAGGGGCACAAGACGACCAGCGATGCCGGCCTGACGCGTATCGATCATCTCGCGCAAACAACGCATTATGATGAAATGCTGACTTGGCTTCTGTTTTACACCTCGCTGTTTTCCTCCCGCCGGACACCGATGATCGATGTGGTCGATCCGGGCGGGCTGGTGCGCAGTCAGGCGATTGAAAGCGTACCCTCGCCGCATTTCCGCCTGACCATGAACGGTGCCGACAATCGCAAGACCTTCGCCGGCAAATTCCTGGCTGAAGGTTTCGGCACCAGCATCCAGCACATCGCCTTTGGCACAAGCGATATTTTCGCGACGGCCAAGGCAATGCAGGCGCGCGGTTTTCAGGCCCTGCCGATCTCCCGCAATTATTACGACGATCTGGAAGCCCGTTTCGGTCTGGAACCGGAATTTTCCGATGCGCTCAGAGCAGCAAGCATCCTTTATGACCGCGACGACAATGGTGAATACTTCCAGATTTACAGCCGCACCTTCGGCGAAGGTTTCTTCTTCGAGATCGTCGAAAGGCGCGGGGCTTACGGCGGCTATGGCGCCATGAACGCCCCCTTTCGCATCGCCGCGCAACGAAGGCTTGCGCCGCCCGTCGGCATGCCGAAGGAATAAGTCTCGGCAGCGAAGTCCGAACAGGCCGCAGCGGGCAGGAATGCCGCCGCGGCCTGTTCTCATTTATTCCAATGTCGTTATCTCGTAATCGCGTGGAATGGCAGAGGTCGACATAAACCACTCCGACGCCCGCGTCCGCCGCTGATGAAAATCAAAGGCGACACGATCGGCAAAAAGCTCCTCCACCTGCCAGATCAGGGGATCGTCTGTCTCGGATACCTCGAAGGAAATGCAGCCGGGCTCCTCTCTCGTCAGACGAAGATGTTCCGGAAGGTGGCGCCGGACCAGTTCGACATCATCCCTGGACAAGCATCGTAGAAAGCCCCTCAGCCTAACTGCGCCTGCCCTATTGTTCACGCTAGGCATTCCCTTTCCTCTTCATTCTTCTCAGCGTTTTAGTGACACCAAGGCGGAATACGCGCCTTTTTGCGCAGCATTACGCAGGATCACGCGTTCAAAATCGGTGCATTTGCGCATTTGTAGAGCAGTACACAAAAATTGTTCAACACTATGGACATGATTGTTCTGTTTTGTTAGCTTTTTTCTATAAAACAAAGGTGGGGAGAATAAGGTTTCATGCGCATTGTCGAATTGGCGTCCGGCGTTTCGCGTCGGGCGGTGGCCATCAATGTAAAAGGCACGGCTGCGGGAGTAGTCCGGCTACTAATCCGGGGCATCGCTTGTCGTACGGCCCTCTGTGAAAAAACATCCTGAAGATGCGATCTCACCCGACATTTTCGACATTTCCGCCCGGCGTTGCGCGAAGCTCGCCTGACCATCACTCTTTTCTTTTTCCAGACCACCGCGCCCCCTCACCGGCGCAAGCCACGCCGGAGACACTGACATGACTGCCGCAAACGCAAACGCCCTGCTGTCCGTCGAAGGCCTGAGCGTCGAATTTGGCAACAGCCGCGTCGTGGACGATATTTCCTTCTGCGTCGAGCCCGGCCGCACGGTGGCGATCGTCGGCGAATCCGGTTCGGGAAAATCGGTCACGTCGCTCTCCACCATGCGCCTTGCGGACATGATGGGCGCGACCTACCCCACCGGCAAAATCATGTTTGAAGGCAGGAACTTGCTGAAGGTCTCTCAGAAAGAGATGCGCTCGATCCGCGGCAAGGAGATCGCCATGATCTTCCAGGAGCCGATGACCTCGCTCAACCCTGTGTTCACCATTGGCGACCAGATTTGCGAAGTTCTTGTGCTGCATGAAGAGATGAGCAAGCAGGCAGCGATGGCAGAAGCACAGAAGCTGCTTGAAATGGTGCGCCTGCCCGATGCAGCCGAACTTCTGAAGCGATACCCGCACCAGCTTTCCGGCGGCATGCGCCAGCGCGTGATGATCGCCATGGCGCTCGCCTGCCGGCCGAAGCTGCTGATCGCAGACGAGCCGACGACGGCTCTTGACGTGACCATTCAGGCGCAAATCCTCAACATCATGCGCGACCTGCAAAAGAAGCTCGGCATGGGCATGGTCTTCATCACCCATGACATGGGCGTGGTGGCGGAAATGGCCGATGACGTGGTCGTCATGTGGAAGGGCAAGAAGGTTGAGGAAGGGCCGGTGAAGGATATCTTCGCCAACCCACAGCACCCTTACACGCGCGCCCTGCTTTCCGCCGTTCCGCGCCTCGGCAGTATGGAAGGCGAAGAATACCCGAAACGCCTGCCGCTTACCGTCCTACAGGATGGCCAGCCGATCGTAATCGGAGAGGAACGTGTCCAAAACACCGTGAAATCTGGTGAAAAGCCGCTGCTCTCGGTCAAGGACCTGTTCGTGCGCTTCGATATCCGCAAGAACCTGTTCGGCAAGGCAACGCACCGCCTTAGCGCCGTGCAGAAGGTCAGCTTCGATATTCATCCCGGCGAAACGCTGGCGCTGGTGGGCGAATCCGGGTCGGGCAAATCCACCATCGGCCGCACCATCCAGCAGTTGCAGTCGGCCATCTCGGGCGAAATAACCTTCAACGGCCGCAGCTTTGCACAGATGTCGGCGGCGGAACGCTTCCGCATGCGCCAGGAAGTGCAATATATCTTCCAGGACCCCTTCGCGTCGCTCGATCCGCGCAAGACTGTTGGTTTCTCGATTGCCGAGCCGATCAACACCCATGGTTTGATCAACGATCAGAAGGCGGTACGCCGGCGGGTGGATGAATTGTTGGAGCGTGTGGGCCTCTCCTCCGAGCACGCCGCGCGGTATCCGCACGAGTTTTCCGGCGGTCAGCGCCAGCGCGTCTGCATTGCCCGCGCGCTCGCTTCCGATCCAAAGCTCATCATTGCCGACGAGGCGCTTTCGGCGCTCGATGTCTCCATTCAGGCGCAGATCATCAATCTGTTCATGGATTTGCAGGCCGAGCGCGGGCTGGCTTACCTGTTCATCAGCCATGACATGGCTGTCGTGGAAAAGATGAGCCATCGCGTCGCCGTGCTTTATCTCGGCCAGATCATGGAAATGGGCAGCCGCCGGCAGGTCTTCGAAACGCCGACGCATGATTACACCCGCCGCCTGCTATCAGCCGTGCCGGTGGCCGATCCGACCATAGAGCGCCGCATCGCGATGATCGAGGGCGAAATTCCCAATCCCGTGCGCCGTGTCGGCGATGAGCCGGCCATTCTCGCCCATGAGGAAATCAATCCGGGCCACTTCATCGCGAAGAGCGCCTGAATAACAACCAGAACCGCAACCATCTGAAGAGGAACAGGTAGATGACAATGATAAAGAAGGGGATGACGACAACGTTCGTCGCGCTTGCCATGGCCGCCACGGCCTTCACCGCCGCACCGGCTCTTGCCGCCGGCAAGATGACAATTTCCAGCCCGCAGGATCCGGGCAGCTGGGATCCGATCGATACCTTCCTCGTGCAATGGGCGGCTGTCGCCACCAACATCTTCGATGGCCTGACCTATCGCGGCCCGGACCTGAAGGTTGTGCCCGGCCTTGCCGAATCCTGGGAAGAGCTGGATGAGGGCAAGCGCATCCGCTTCAAGCTGCGCCAGAACGTCAAGTTCCACAACGGCGAGCCCTTCAACGCCGCCGCCGTCAAGTTTACCTTCGAGCGCCTCCTCGGCGAACAGGGTGCCAAGGGACCGCAGCGCTCTAACTATGTCGCCATCGAAAGCGTTGATGTCATCGACGATTATACCGTCGACATGAAGCTGAAGGCGCCGGATCCGGTTCTGCTCACCAAGCTTGCCGGTTATGGCGGCATGATCGTGCCGCCGAAATATATCCAGGAAAAGGGTGAGGACAACTTCAACCTCAATCCGGTCGGCACCGGCGCTTTCAAATTCGTATCCTATGCGCCGAAGACCAACATCAAGCTTGAAGCCAACCCGGATTATTGGGGCGGTGCGCCGAAGCTTTCCGAACTGGAATACCGCTTCATCTCCGAGCCGGCGACCGCCGTTGCCGAATTGCAGGCGGGCCGCGTCGATCTCGTCATTCCGCCGACCATACCGATCGGCATGATCCCGGTCATTGAAGGCGATTCCAAGCTTCAGATCGTCAGCGTTGCCGGCCCGACGGTCGATGCGCTGCGTTTCAACACCCGTGACGGCATTACCGCCGATCCGAAGGTGCGCAAGGCCATCATCATGGCGGTCGACCGCGGCACGATCGTCAAGTCGATCCTCGCCGGCCAGGCTTCCGAAATCGCCAGCTTCCAAAGTGCGCTGTCCTTCGGCTACGACGCCGATCTGAAACCGCTGCCCTACGATCCGGCAGGGGCAAAGAAGCTTCTGGCGGAAGCCGGCGTCAAGCCGGGTGCGGCGCTGCAAATCGATATCCGCGGTAATGACGCGACGATGAACGAAGTGGCGCAGGTCATTTCCAGCTATCTGTCCATGGTCGGCATCACCGCCACCATCAAGCCCTATGAGACCAACGTTCTCTTGAACGACATCATTCCGCAGGGCAAGACCGGCGCGATGTTCCAGCAGAAATGGGGCGGCTGGACCTTTGATTACGACAACACCGCCTATTCCATGTACCACTCGGGTGAAAAGTGGAACCCCTATGACAAGGACGAAAAGCTGGACAAGCTGCTGGAATCCCAGCGTCCGCTGACCGACCGTGCCGAGCGCGAAAAAATCCTCAAGGAGATCGGCAGCTACACCGCCGAGCGCGCGCTCGAAATCCCGCTTTACAACACCAATGCCATTTACGGCATCAACAAGCGCGTCAAGGGTTTCGTCGCACCGCCGGATAACCGTCTGAAGCTGACCGACGTCACCGTCGAATAATCAGGCTGGTTTTTCTGCTCAACACACCTTGCCCGCCGCAACGCGGGCAAGGCCGGGTCTCTCTTCAAGGTAAAAAACGTGGCCGGTTTCCTCATCAAGCGATTGCTGCAGGCGATTTTTGTCGTCATCGCCATCACCCTTCTCGTTTCCTTCGCCATCCGCCTCACGGGTGACCCCGCCGTCACCATGTTCCAGGGCGGCGGCAGCATGACGGAAGATGATCTGGCGCGCATCCGTGCGGCGCTCGGCACCGACCAGCCGTTCTTCGTGCAATATTTCAGCTTCCTGAAGGGCCTCGTGACGCTGGATTTCGGCCGCAGCTTCACCGGCAGCACGCCGGTCTCGCGCCTCATCGCCGATGCCCTGCCCGCAACGCTGCTTCTCGCCTTCATCTCCATGGCGGTGTCAATTGCCCTTTCCATTCCGCTCGGCATCAAGGCGGCGACCTCGCGTGGCAAGACGGCCGATCAGGTGATCCGCATCTTCTCGCTCGTCGGTCTGTCCTTCCCGAATTTCTGGCTGGCCACGATGCTCGTGCTCCTGTTCTCCATCACGCTCGGCTGGCTGCCGCCCAGCGGCATGGGTGGTTTTGCGAGCTACATCATGCCCGCGGTCACCATGGGTGTCATCCTGACGGCCACCAATGTCCGCCTTGTGCGCACCGCCATGCTCGATACGCTGCGCTCGCAATATGTCATGGTGGCGCGCGCCAAGGGCCTGAGTGAAAGCAAGGTTCTCTACAAACATGCGCTGCGCAACTGTGCCATTCCGCTCATCACCTATTTCGGCCTGCAATTCGGCGGGCTGCTCGGCGGCATCGTCGTTATCGAGCGCGTCTTCAACTGGCCGGGCCTCGGAACGCTCGCCTTCGATGCCGTCGGTGCGCGTGATTATCCTGTGCTCCAGGCCGTCATCACCGTGCTGTCGCTGATGATCGTCGGCATCAACCTTCTGGTCGATATCGCCTACGGGCTTGTCGATCCGCGCATCCGCACGGAGTAAGTGACGATGGCTGCCAAAACCTCGCGTCTCGCGCGCTTCACCAATCTCGAATTCGTCCTCGGCGCGTCGCTGACGACAATCATCTGCCTCGCCGTCCTCTTTTCCGACGTGCTGTTTCCGGGCGGGGCCGACAAGATCGACCTGATGGCGCGCCTTGCCAAACCCTTCGCTAATGCCGCCCATCCTCTGGGCACCGATCCGCTCGGACGTGATGTGCTCGCCCGCGTTGTCGCCGGCGGCAAGATTTCGCTGCTGGTCGGTTTCACCTCGGTCATCGGTGCTGTCATCTTCGGCGTCGCTGTCGGACTTGTTGCTGGTTATTACCGAGGCTTCTGGGATATGCTGGTCATGCGCTTTGCCGATATCCAGCTCGCCATGCCCTTCATTCTCTTGGCCATCACCTTCATCGCCATTGTGGGCGGCAGCCTCACCAACACCATCATCCTCCTGATCGTCTCGCAATGGGTGCAATATGCCCGCCTTGTGCGCGGCTCGGTGCTGACGCTCAGGGAGCGGGAATTCATCCTTTCCGCCCGCGCTATTGGTGTGAAAGACTGGCGCATCATCCTTCAGCACCTGCTGCCGAACCTCATCGGCCCCGTCATCGTGCTGATGACGCTGAATGTCGCCAACAACATCCTGCTGGAAAGCAGCCTCACCTTCCTTGGTCTCGGCGTTGATCCGACAATTCCAAGCTGGGGCGGCATGCTGGCGGATGGCCGCACCTATCTGCAGACCGCGTGGTGGGTCAGCGTTTTCCCTGGCCTTGCCATCCTGCTCACCGTGCTTGGCCTCAACCTTCTCGGCGACTGGCTGCGCGACAGCCTCGACCCGACAGGCAGAACCTCGAGGTAATCAGATGAGCCAGATTTTCGACCAGACCTTCGAGCGTACTCTGGATACCTTGATCGCCCGCGCCGAGCCCGGCCAGTCCTTCGAGACATGGACTTTCGATGACGCCAAAAGCCGCCGCGAGACCGAAGAGAGGCTGAAGAAAAAAGGCGTCTGCGCCCGCATCCGCAGCGCCTACAAGCCGCTTCTCTTCACCTTTCTGGAAGAGATCAATCTGGATGGCGTTGACGCCATCGAGGTGCGTTACCCGGTGCACGAAAACGCCCCCGCCAACCGATTCCGGCTGGAGGCCTATCCGCTGGCGGCGCTGGTGGGCGATGCGAAGCTGGAATTCATCGCCCGTAAGGACGATGAATTCCATTATGACGTTACGCTAAGCCGCAACGGCAAAACGGAAACTCTCAAGGTTCTCGCTCCAAACCGGGTCCATACCGATATCGTGGGTGAAACCAATGTCTCCCCCACCGGCTGGTTCCGGCTTGCCGGTGATGCCTCGGGCGAGCGGATGGAGACGGAATACGAGCAGCTTTTCGAAGCAGCAATTCATGCCGTCGCCAATCATGGCTGGGGCAATGACGAGCCCTATTTCGAAGAACTGAACATCCGCGTCACGCATCCGGCCGAGGACTTGGCCCTCTCCGTTGGCGATGAGGTCGTCAGCCTTCGCGAAGCGCTGCATGAGGATTTTTACTTCTCGCTGCTCGAATTCTTCCAGAAGAAATCTGGGCGCCCGCTGGGTGACCGGGGCCTGAGACCCGGCCAGATCGTGCCGGAAATAGTCAAAAGCGAAGGTGAAATCTCCGTCCACATCGAGACCCGAAAGCTCACCAAAGCCTTCCTCGATGGCGGCGAGCAGCCGATCGACAAGGCCCGCGAACCGATCGCGGCTGGGCAACTTTTGGCTCTGCTGGCGGATATCAGTGGCGAGGCCTTCGATGCCC
>NZ_JBQYSN010000074.1:0-24658 GCF_052686535.1 Agrobacterium sp. DKPNP3
GCAAAGCCGGCCTGCTGCTGGATCGCATGCTCGCAGCCATCGGTTTCGAGCGCAGCACTATCATGCTCGGCAACGTCGTTCCCTGGCGGCCGCCTGGCAACCGCCCGCCGACCCAGGCCGAAATGGATATCTGCCGCCCCTTCATCGAGCGTCAGATTGCGCTTGCGGAGCCGAAACACCTGTTGCTTCTCGGCAACTTCACCGCACGTTTCTTCTTCGGCGGCACCGGCACCATCCATACCATGCGCGGACAGTGGCGTGATGTCGCAGCCGGCCACCTGATTCTGCCGGCGCTCGCCAGCCTGCATCCGCAGGAACTGCTGAACGCGCCAGCCAGTAAGTCATTGGCATGGCAGGATTTATTGGCATTTCAAGCGAAAGTAGCCAGAGCCTGACTGCCTCATTACTGTTCAATGTAAATGATTTATGAAGAAAGCCATGCGGATTACGCATAACAGCGGCGCATTTGGCCAGCTTGCCGAATCCATGCTGCGCTGCGATATACCAACCATGTCTTGGGAGGAATTCGGTTAAAGGAACCAAGGCAATGACCACTCGCTTCCGTCCGGTACATTCCGGCTTTGAAACGCTCCGCCTGGCAGGCCTCGGCGCCCGCTCCAGTCAGGGCTACCACCGTTTCGGCGCTGCCGCAAACGAACAGATGACCGCACGCGCTGCCATGCAGCAGGTCCGCGTGACACGTCCCTCGGCCGTCTTTGCGGATTTCCGCGAGCGCTGAGAAGCACTCAGGCCAGCTCAGGCTCGGTCGATAGATATGATTGCGCGCTGGCGTCTTTCTTCGGGAAGGCGCCTTTTGCTTTTGTGGTTTATAACGATCGTAGCTCTTCGTCATGCCGGACTTGATCCGGCATCCAGCCAGCCCAGGTCCTAGGGCCGAAAAGGCTCTCCTCGCCGCGCAGACGCGGGTCGGATGGATTCCGGCTCAAGGCCGGAATGACGGAAAGACAATTCGGCCAGCGCTGGCCTACCCAAAGCAAATGTCCATCACCCCTGCGGCGTCGAGGCCTTGCGTGCCGCGCGTCTTGCCAAGCCCAGTTGATGCTCGCGGAAAATGATGAAGATGCCAGCGAGGATCACGATCGCTGTGCCGATCAGCATGGTCGCCGTGGGGATGTCGCCGAACAAGATGTAGGAGACGGCGATCCCGAAGACGATGGAGCTATATTCGAAGGGCGCGATGACGGAGACTTCCGCGTGGCGGTAACTTTCCGTCAGGAAGATTTGCGCCACGCCGCCGCAGATGCCGCTGGTGATCAACAGCACGGCCTGTGTCATCGTCAGCGCGCTCCAGCCAAGCGGCACGCTCAGCAGTGACAGCAGGGTGGCAGTCAGCGAGAAATAGAGCACGATGGTCGGCGTTTTCTCCGTTTCCACCAACTGTCGCACCTGGATCATCGCCAGTCCGCCCAACGCCGCTCCGCACAGCACGGCGATGGCGCCCAGCCCCTCGCCCGCGGCAAAGCCGCCTTCCTTCAAAAGCGTCATCTTCGGCCACAGAATGACCAGCACGCCCATCATGCCAACGAAGACCGCGCTCCAGCGATAAACGCGCACTTTTTCGCGCAGGATGAAGGCGGCAAAAACGACCGCGAGCAGCGGCGAGGCATAACCAATGGCGATGAATTCCGGCAGCGGCAACATGGTCAGCCCGTAAAAGCCGCAGACCATGGAAAGAATGCCGAGAAAACCGCGCTTGAAATGGCCGAGAAGATTGTTGGTGTGCAGCGCGCTTGCCAGCGCGTGCAGCCAGGCGAGATAAACGACGATAGGCAGAATGGCGAAGGCGGAGCGGAAGAAGGTGATCTGGCCGGCCGGCACATCGCCTGCGGCCTTGATACAGGTCTGCATGACGAGAAAGAAGCCGACCGAAATCAGCTTCATGCTAATCCCACGAAAGGGATTCATCGGTTCGGCGTTCATTGGCAGTTACTCATATCGGCTGCACAGACACGCCATCGGGGGATTTTCATGCGGGAAAGGACGACGCAGGAGAAGTGGATGCCTCAAGGCTAGAGCATTCTTCCGAGGCTTTACAGCAAAAAATGTTATTTACCCATGAATTCGGTTGATCTGGGGAAGCTTCGTTTGCCCGGCTCACGGGATGGTCACAGACCAAAAGTCGCAGGTGCTAAAATTTAAAGAAAATAAAATATAATTTCAGCAATCGTTCAACATTTGCTGCGATGGTCCCATGGTCCGGCGGCGGGAGGATCGTCTGCATGGCCGGCAAAGCCTTCCAGGGCGGGACAGAATGTCCTCCGACGCGCACATGAACGTGACGAATACTCTACCGATTTTACATCCGGGCCTTATGACGACATGATGCCGGGAAGACCACGCCAAGTTATTCAGGGATAGTCATGCGAACAGACACGGGCCAGATCGTTCACCTGGCAGATTACCGCCCCACCGATTTCGTTCTGGAGCGGGTGGATCTCACCTTCGAACTCGACCCCAAGAACACGAAGGTCGAAGCCCGTCTGATTTTCCACCGCCGAGAGGGCGCTGACCGGCAGGCGCCCCTGGTTCTCGATGGCGACGAGTTGACGCTTTCGGGCCTGCTGCTCGATCAGGTGGAGCTTCCCGCCGATCAATATGACGCCACGCCCGACAGCCTGACCATCCGCGACCTCCCGGCCGAATCCCCCTTCGAGATTTGCGTCACCAATTACATCAATCCGCAGGTCAATACGCAGCTGATGGGGCTTTACCGCACCAATGGCGTTTATTGCACGCAGTGCGAGGCGGAAGGTTTCCGCCGCATCACCTATTTCCCCGACCGTCCCGATGTGCTTGCGCCCTACACTGTGACGATCATCGCGGCGAAGGAAGGCAACCCTCTGCTGCTCTCGAACGGCAATTTCCTCGGCGGCGGCAATTACGATGAAGGCCGTCACTTCGCGGCCTGGTTCGATCCGCATCCGAAGCCCAGCTATCTTTTCGCACTCGTCGCCGGCGATCTCGGCGTGGTCGAAGACACATTCACCACCATGTCCGGCCGCGACGTGGCGTTGAAGATTTACGTCGAGCACGGCAAGGAGCCGCGTGCGGCCTATGCCATGGACGCGCTGAAGCGTTCGATGAAATGGGACGAAGAGCGCTTCGGCCGCGAATATGACCTCGATATCTTCATGATCGTCGCCGTGTCGGATTTCAACATGGGCGCGATGGAGAACAAGGGCCTCAACGTCTTCAACGACAAATTCGTGCTGGCCGACCCGGAAACCGCCTCCGACGCGGATTACGCCAATATCGAGCGTATCATCGCGCATGAATATTTCCACAACTGGACGGGCAACCGCATCACCTGCCGCGACTGGTTCCAGCTGTGCCTGAAGGAGGGCCTGACGGTCTATCGCGACCAGGAGTTTTCCGCCGACATGCGCTCGCGTCCGGTCAAGCGCATCGCCGATGTGCGCCACCTGAAATCCGAGCAGTTCCCGGAGGATTCCGGCCCGCTGGCGCACCCGCCACGTCCGGATACATACCGCGAAATCAACAACTTCTACACGACGACCGTGTATGAAAAGGGTGCCGAAGTCACCCGCATGATCGCCACGATCCTCGGCGCTGACGACTTCAAGAAGGGCATGGACCTCTATTTCGAGCGTCATGACGGTGAAGCGGCCACGGTCGAGGATTTCGTCAGGAGCTTTTCTGACGCCAGCGGCCGCGATCTGTCGCAGTTTTCGCTGTGGTACACGCAAGCCGGAACGCCGCTTGTCTCGGTTTCCTCGGCTTATGACGCTGGCAAATCGACGTTCAAACTCACGCTCGAGCAAACCACCGCGCCGACACCCGGCCAGCCGGTGAAACAGCCGCGCCACATTCCGCTGTCTCTAGCGCTGATCCTCGATAATGGCCAGATCGCCGAACCGCAGGCCGTGGAAGGCGGTGAGTATCGCGATGGCGTGCTGCACCTGACGGAGCGCAACCAGACCTTCTCCTTCTCCGGTATTTCCTCGCGCCCGGTGCTGTCGATCAACCGCAGCTTCTCCGCGCCTATCAATCTGCATTTCGAGCAGAATGCGGCTGATCTGGTGCAGATCGCCCGGCATGAGACGGACATGCTCGCTCGTTTCCAGGCGCTGACCGACCTTGCCCTGCCGGCGCTCACTGCTGCCACAAAGGCCGTGCAAAAAGGCGAAGAGGTCCGCGCGGATTCGGCTCTCTCTGCGACGCTCATCGAAATCATCGGCGACGACACGCTGGAACCCGCCTTCCGGGCACAGGCGCTTGCCTTGCCAAGTGAAACCGATATTGCCCGCGAACTTGGTGGCAACACCGATCCCGACGCGATCCACAAGGCGCGCAACGAAACGATAAAAGCGATCGCGACCGCCGGACTTGAAACGCTTCGCCGACTTGCTGAGGGTGATGCCGATAATGCAGCCTACAGCCCAGACGCCGAGAGCGCGGGCCGCCGGTCGCTGCGCAACGGCGCCTTGAGCTTCCTCGCCTTCGCCGAGGCAACGCCGGAGCGGGCCGCCAAGGCCTATGCGAGCGCCGGCAACATGACCGATCTCGCCTATGCGCTGAGTGTCCTGACGCAGCGCTTCCCCGACAGCGCCGAAACGCAGGAAGCTCTTGCCGCTTTCGAGAAACGTTTTGCCGACAATGCGCTGGTGCTCGACAAGTGGTTCTCGCTGCAGGCTGCCATTCCCGGGGAAGGCGCGCTGGAACGGATCAAGAAGCTGATGAAGTCGAAACATTTCATTGCGACCAATCCGAACCGGGTACGTTCGCTGGTGGGCACGCTCGCCTTCTCGAACCCGACCGGCTTCCACCGTGCCGATGGCGCAGCCTATCGGTTCCTCGCCGAGCAGATCATCGCGATCGACAAGCGCAACCCGCAGCTCGCCGCCCGCATCCTCACCTCCATGCGCTCCTGGCGCTCGCTGGAGCCCGGCCGTGCAGAGCATGCGAAAGCCGCACTTTCAAGCATCGCTGCGGCAAAAGGGCTCTCGACCGATGTAAGCGACATCGTCGGGCGTATCCTGCAAGGCTGATTGCCGCGAATAGCCATTATTGCGACCTCCTCCGCGACGCCGTCTTGATTTCCATCAAGGCGGCGGCCTGCGTTCAGCGACATCATCAGAGGCAGTGGGGCTGCAGTCGGCCCTTTGAACGAAGAGGAAAAGAAATGACCGACATGTCCAGAACCAGCGCTTCGTTTCAGCGCTTCATGACCGATGCGCCAGCCCACAAGGCGGCTTGGTTTCAGGCAGTGCAGGCTCTGGGTGCTGCGTCGACGCTGGACGAGAAAACGCAAAGTCTGATCTACATTGGCATTCTGGCAGCGCTCCGGCTGGAAAGCGGCATTGGTTTTCATGTGATGGAGGCCAAGGCCCACGGTGCGACGCGCGACGACATTGTCAGCGCCATATTGACCGGCCTTCCCGCCGCAGGAAACGGCGTCATCGCAGCACTCGGCCCTGCCCTCGATGCCTTCGATGGGATCTGACGGTGCCCAAATCCTGTCCCTCAACAGCAGATAGCAGGGTGCCGGCCCACTGATTTTCTTCGCGAAACCCGGCTTGCGAGAAACGGTGTCCAATTGTCCCGAAAAAATACGGAGTCGGTTCAAGGGGTTAAAATTCTTTTAACTTTTGCCTCTGGACAGGGCGAATCGCATTTGATTCATTAGGCATATTCGAGCGGCGGCGCTTCGAATCAGTGGGGATATCTAAAGGCGGGACAATGACGAACGTGCGGCGGGCGACTGCGGGCGATGAGCGGCCGTATGCCAAATTTTCTGATCTTGCGGCCTGGGGCGAAAGGCTTTCCAGCGACCTCATGGGTTTGATGAATGGCGCCGACCGTCCGGCGCCGCAGGTCGAGACCCTGTTGAAGCGTCTCATTCCTATTCTCATCCTTGCCTTCCTCGTGGTCGTTGCGGCCTCGCGCATGCTCGGCATTGCGGCAGAATACGGCCGTATGGAAGAGGCCGCCCGCCACTCCACGGCGCTGACGGCACTCACCGCCAAGGCAGCGCTTCTCAACAAGGGCGCGGTCTTTGCCGCACAGGATCGCGCCGGTGCCGAAGCGAGCCTTGTTGCTGCCCTTCCGTCCGGCAGCCTGGCTGATGGCACGATGGTGCTGCTATCGGGCAGCAACGGCCGCATCTTCGCCGGTGCGGGCGAGGAAGCGATGCTGTATGTCGGCACCTCGCTGCCTGCCCTGCTGCCGGAGATCGCTATCGTACAGCGTTTTCCCGGTGCGCCCGGCACCATCGAGACCAATATCGATGGCCAGCAGCATTATGCGACGATGATCCCGTTCGGCGATGACGGCGCGATGGTGATCGCGGCGCGCTCGCTGCAGCCGATCCGCTCCTTCTGGCGCAGCGAAATCGCCATGAACGTGACGCTCTTTGCCGGCATTTCATCGATCCTGCTCGTCGTCCTCTATGCCTATTACATGCAGGTGAAGCGCGCCCGCGACGCGGACGACATCTTTGCGGAATCCAACTTGCGGGTGGAAACGGCGCTGTCGCGCGGCCGCTGCGGCCTGTGGGATTTCGATCTTTCCAGCCGCCGCATGTTCTGGTCCGGTTCGCTTTATGAAATTCTGGGTATGCCGCCAAAGGCAGCGCCGCTCTCCTTTTCCGACGCAGCCCGCATGATGCATTCCGAAGACGGCAATCTCTATGAACTTGCCCGCGCCGTCGGCTGCGGCAACCTGCGCCAGATCGACCAGATTTTCCGCATGCGCCATTCCAAGGGTCATTATGTCTGGCTGCGGGCCCGTGCGCAGGTCATCCGCACGAATAACGGTCCGCGTGTCATTGGTATCGCCATGGACGTCACCGAGCAGCACCGTCTTGCCCAGCGTTATGCAGAGGCCGACCAGCGCCTCGCAGACGCGATCGAATCCACCTCGGAAGCCTTCGTTCTGTGGGACAAGAACGATCGCCTCGTGATGTGCAACACCCACTACCAGAAGGCCTATGGCCTGCCGGACAGCGTGCTTGTGGCCGGGACCGAAAAAAGCACGGTCCATGCCGCCGCCGCCCGCCCTGTCGTCGAACGCCGCGTTGCCGATGCGGACCAGTCCGGCCTGTCCCGCACAACGGAAGTGCAGCTCGCCGATAATCGCTGGCTGCAGATCAACGAACGCCGCACCCGCGACGGTGGCCTCGTCTCTGTCGGCACCGATATCACGCTTCTCAAGCGCCATCAGGAACGACTGCGCGATTCCGAGCGCCGGCTGATGGCTACCATTGGCGATCTCTCGGCCTCGCAGCACAAATTGGAGCGCCAGAAAACCGAGCTTTCCGACGCCAACGCCAACTACCTTGCCGAAAAAGAGCGCGCCCAGGCAGCAAACCGGGCGAAATCGGAATTCCTGGCCAATATGAGCCACGAGTTGCGCACGCCGCTCAACGCCATCCTCGGTTTCTCGGAAATCCTGCTGAACGAGATGTTCGGCCCGGTCGGTTCTCCGAAATATTCTGAATATGCGCGCGATATCCATGACAGCGGCAAGCATCTGCTCAACGTCATCAACGATATTCTCGACATGTCGAAGATCGAGGCGGGCCACATGCGCATCAACCGCGAGACAATCGATCTCGCGCCGCTGATCGAGGAAACCCTGCGGCTGACGGCCATCCAGGCCGAACAGAAGAACATCACCGTGCAGCAGAAGGTCTGCGCTGGCCTCACCATGCAGGGCGACCGCCGCGCCATGAAGCAGATCATGCTCAACCTGCTTTCCAACGCCGTGAAATTTACGGGCAATGGCGGCAGCATTGCGCTGCGCACCCACGTGCATGAGGCCGCGATGATCCTCACCATCGCCGATACCGGCATCGGCATTCCCACACAGGCGCTGGAAAAGATCGGCCAGCCCTTTGAACAGGTGCAGAGCCAATATGCCAAGAGCCAGGGCGGCTCGGGGCTGGGGCTGGCAATTTCCCGCTCCCTGGTGAAGCTGCATGGCGGGACGATGAAGATCCGCTCGTGTGAGGGGCGTGGGACGGTGGTGACGATCATTATTCCGCACGCGGCGGGGCGGTGTGGGACGGTGCATTGAAGCTTGGTGGGTGTGGTTTACCCCCCTCTGCCCTGCCGGGCATCTCCCCCACAGGTGGGGAGATCAGCTAGAAGGATGCTCCCCGAGAAATTCACAACGTTTGAGATTATCGAGCGATTGCCGCTGGTCGATCTCCCCCCTTGTGGGGGAGATGCCCGGCAGGGCAGAGGGGGGTGTAGCACCCACCAACCCTACCCGCCATTCTTCACCACCGCCACAAACCCCCTCCGCACCGCCTTCGACAGTCGCTTCACCTCGCCCTCGAGCGTCGCAATGTCAGGGCAATCCCCCGCCCGGCACACAAGATCGATCAATCCAGCCGGTGCTTCCTTCGGGTTGAAGGCACCATCGATACACAGCCGCACGATCTGCGAAATTTCGGTGTAGAGCGAAATCGCCGCCATGCAGTCATCGAAGGCCTGCGGCTCCATGACGGGCGCGGCCAGCATCTGAAGCGCCTCAGCCGTGTTGCGGCCGGGTTCGTGCGCGGCAAGGCCCTTCACCGGGCCCACAAGCGTCAGATATTGGGCGATGAATTCGAGGTCGATCAACCCGCCATTGATGAGTTTGAAGTCCCAGATGTTCTCCGGCGGCTTCTCTTGCTCGATGAGGTTTCGCATCTCCAGCACATCGGCGGAAACCTTCGCCAGATCGCGCTTCTGCGATAGAATGGAGGCAATGATGCGGCGTGCATCCTCCATCAGTGTGTCTTCGCCGCAGACGAGGCGGGCGCGCGATAGCGCCATATGCTCCCAGGTCCAGGCCTCCTCGCGCTGGTATTTCTCGAAGGCTGAGATGCGGGTCGCCACCGGTCCCTTGTTGCCGGAGGGTCGAAGCCGCATGTCCACCTCATAGAGCACGCCTTCCGCCGTCGGCGCTGACAGGGCGGCAATCAGCCGCTGGGTGACGCGGGTGAAATAACGCACCACATCCAGCGGCTTTGCGCCGGTGGATTCATGAGCGGTGTCGTCATAATCATAGAGCAGGATGAGATCGACGTCCGAACCGGCCGTCAGCTCAAAGGAGCCGAGCTTGCCCATGCCCATGACGGCAACGCGCCCGCCGGGATAGGTGCCGTGCGCCGCCTCCATCTCCGAAAGCACCGCATTCAGCGCCGCCTCGATGACCAGATCGGCAAGGTGGGTGAAGGCGCGGGCGGCGACCTCGCCGCGGATCGCGCCGGTCAGCAGCCTGACGCCGATGAGGAACCGCTGTTCGGCGGCGAAAATGCGCAGCCGGTCGAGAATATCCTCGTAATGGCGGGCGTTGGAGAGAAAGTTGCCCATGCGGTGGGCGAGATAGTCGCGTGTCGGCACGTCGCTCATCAAAGCCGGGTCGAGCATGCCATCGAAGACATGCGGGCGGGCGGCGATGATTTCGGCCAGACGCGGGGCCGACGACATGATCGTCACCAGCAGCGACAGCAGCGCCGGGTTGTTGCCGAGCAGCGAGAAGAGCTGAATGCCCGCCGGCAGGCCGGAGAGGAAATTATCGAAGCGCAGCAGCGCCTCGTCGGCCCGTTTGCTTTCGCCGAAGGCGCGCAGCAGGTCAGGCGTCAGTTCCGTCAGCCGCTCGCGCGCCTCGACGGATTGCGTCGCCCGGTAACGGCCATTGTGCCAGGTGCGGATGACACGGGAGATATCCTCCGGCCGCTGAAAGCCAAGCGTGGAGAGCGTCTTCAGCGTATCTGGATCGTCCTTCTGGCCGGTGAAAACGAGATTGCCGGCCTCGCCCGACAGCTTCACCTCCTGCTCGAACAGCGCCGAATAGCGCCGCTCCACCAGCCGCAGCACTTCTTCCAGCTTGTCCGAAAAAGCCTTGGTGTCCTCGAAACCCAGCATGAAGGCGATGCGCTTCAATTCGGCTTCCGTGTCCGGCAGCACATGGGTCTGCTCGTCGCGCACCATCTGGATGCGGTGTTCGACTTCCCGCAGGTACCAATAGGCTTCCGTCAGGCTGTCGCGGGTTTCGGCGTCGATCCATTTTGCCTCGGTCAGTGCCGCCAGCGCCTCCTCGGTCGCGCGCACACGCAGCGGCGGCATGCGGCCGCCTGCGATCAGCTGCTGGGTCTGGGCGAAGAACTCGATCTCACGGATGCCGCCGCGCCCGAGCTTGACATTATGGCCCTTCACCGCAATCGCGCCATGGCCCTTATGGGCGTGGATCTGGCGCTTGATGGAGTGGATATCGGCAATTGCCGCATAATCGAGATATTTGCGGAAGATGAAGGGCGTCAACTCGCGCAGGAAGTTTTCGCCCGCCTTGATATCGCCTGCCACCGGCCGTGCCTTGATATAGGCTGCCCGTTCCCAGTTCTGGCCCCTGCCCTCGTAATAAAGCAGCGCCGCCTCCACGGGAATGGCGAGCGGCGTCGAGCCAGGGTCTGGCCGCAGCCTGAGATCGGTGCGGAAGACATAACCATCGGCGGTACGCTCCTGCATGATGCGCACGAGGCGGCGCATCATACGGCCGAAATTCTCCGTGGCATCATAGGGATCGTCCATGATGCCGGCCGAAGGCTCAAAGAACACGACGGCATCGATATCGGAGGAATAGTTAAGCTCGCGCGCGCCGAGCTTGCCCATGCCGAGCACGATCAGCCCGGAACCCTCGCTGGGCGCTGCGACATTTTTCAGCTTGAGCTTGCCGCTCTCATGAGCCGACAGCAGCAGGTGGTCGATGGTCGCCGAGAGCGAGGCATCCGCCATGTCGCTCAGCCAGCGTGTCGTATCGCGGGCGGTGAAGATGCGGGCGAGATCGGCAAGGGCGGCGATAAAAGACAGGCGCCTCTTGGCGATCCGTAACCGCGACATCACCTCGGCTTCGCTCGGTGTGCCACCATCTTCCCGCGGCTTCCAGCAGTCGCGCGCCTCACGAACCAGATCGGTCAGCAGCGGCTCAAGCGGTTTCGACATTGCCAGCGACAGCAGGCCTTCATCCGCCGCTGCCATGTCGCGCAGGTAGGGAGAAAGAGTAAAGGCGTTGGCAATGAAGTCCTTCAACGGGCCTTCTTCGGCCATCAGCGCGGCGACCGCCGGCTCGGCCTTGCCGATATCCTTCAGCGTCGAAAGAACGGATTTCAGTTCCGTCTGCGTATAGGGGCGGATCGCGCCCGGCAGAACCTCGCTCAGCCGTCTTTCGACGGTTTCCCGTTTCGTCACTGTCTCTCTCCCTCTTCCGCCCGACCAGCAAAGCAAGCCGACGCGCCTCTCTGGCGTTGTAACAAATGCCGGACGCTTTGCGATCAGAAAACCGCCGACGGCGATGTTTTATCATGCACGGCACCACGTAATGTCTCCGCAATTGTGCCCGCGTAGCGTCATCCTCAACGAAACCCGGTTCCCAGGTTTCCGAGGTGTGGTGCCGCAACGGATTGGATCATGACGAAGATTTTTAAGATGAAATTTCAGAAAAACCTGCTGACTGCGGCGCTCTGCCTTGCCGCGCTGCCGATAGCCGAGGCGGTCAACGCGCCTGCTTTCGCTGCCGATATCGGCAAGTCGGACCGCGTTGCGGATCCGGGCACGGGTTTCGACGATGCCCGCTACAGCAATTCCAGCGAATGGAAAATCACGCTCGGGGTCGGTGCGGCCTATGCGCCGAAATACGAGGGTTCCGACAAGCCGGAAATGGGGGCCGTGCCGATGGTTTTCGTCGATTACGGAGATTTCCTAAACATCAATTTCAGCGGCGTGACAGTCAACCTCCTCAACCAGAGCGGTTTCAGGCTTGGGATCAAAGGTGGCTGGGAAGCGGGCCGAAAGGAAAAGGACGACCGGAAGAACCTGCGTGGTCTCGGCGACGTCAAGGCCGGCGGCGTGATCGGGGGCATCATCGCCTATGACGTCGAGCCCTTCGAAATCTATACCAAGGTCGACAAGACCATTGGCGGCAGCGAAGGCCTGACCGCGACCATCGGCGCAAGCGTGTCGCACAAGGTCGACCAGTTCATCCTCAGTGCCGACCTCTCCGCCACCTGGGCCGACGACAAACACATGAAATCCTATTTTGGCGTGACCTCGGCACAATCCGCCCGCTCCGGCCTGCGCCGCTATGACGCCAAGGCGGGATTTAAGCGCATCGATGCCAGCGCTTCCGTTTCCTATTTGCTGACGGAAAACTGGGCGATCACGGGAATGGGTGGCGTTGGTTTCCTGATTGGCGACGCCAAGGACAGTCCGCTGTCGAAGAAGGATATCCAGCCATTTGCCATGATCGGCATGTCCTATACTTTCTGAGCGGGGAAATCAGGCCGCGCATGAGCGGGGGCGGGTTTTCAGAGCTTCAGGCACATGTTCCTGCCCCCGCGCACCTGATATCGACGACCGGATACCCGTGCTCATGTACCTGCGGCGGCCTCAAACATGTCTCCGCGCATGAATATGAGGGTGCTAGAACCGCAGGTATGTCCGCTAAGGCTTTGGAATGGGGAAAACCATCGAAATGGTCAGTCCCGGACAGGCCGTGTTGGTGGCATCCGTGTCCGAGAGCAGCAATGATCCGCCGTGCAGCTCCATCACGGCTTCCACCAGCGAGAGGCCAAGCCCCGTGCCCGGCTTGGAGCGGCTTTCATCCAGCCTGACGAACCGTTTCAGCACTTCGCCGCGCTTGTCGGCGGGGATGCCGGGACCGTTATCGGCAACGGAAAGCACGATCGCCTCCGGCTCTCTTGCCAGACGAACGACCAGTTTTTTGTCGCCCTCGGCCTCGCAGGCATATTTCATGGCGTTGTCGATGAGGTTGGAGAGCGCCTGGCCGATCAGCTCACGATTTCCTTTTACGGAGAGCCCGTGCTCGATCTGGGTTTCCAATACGAGACCGGCATCCTCAGCAACAGGCTCATAAAGTTCGGCGCTGTCGGCGGCAATCGCTGACACGTCGACATCGGTCATTTCGGCGGCAATCGAACCGGCCTCGACGCGGGAGATCATCAACAGCGCGTTGAAGGTGCGGATGAGCTGGTCGGATTCAGCGATGATGCCTTCCAGCGCGGCCCGCCGCTTGGTCTCGTCGGCGTCATCCAGGGCTGCCGCCGCCTTGTTGCGCAGGCGGGTCAGCGGGGTCTTCAGGTCATGGGCGATGTTGTCGGAGACCTGTCGCAGGCCCTCATTCAGCTTTTCGATGCGGCCGAGCATGGCGTTGAGTGAGCCAGACAGCCGGTCGAATTCATCGCCCGAGCGGCCTTCCGGCAGACGCTGGGATAGATCACCCGCCATGATCTTCTTCGTCGCCGCCGACATGCGGTCGATGCGCTTCAAGGCATTGCGGCCAATGCCGAACCAGATGAGCAAAGCACCGCCACTCATGATCGCAAGAGCCACCATCAGGGCGTTGCGCACCAGCGCCCGGAACTTCGTCGGTTCACCCAGATCGCGGCCGATCAGGATACGCAGGCCGTTATCAAGCACGAAGACATTTGCGGTGGCGAGGTGCTGCACGCTGTCGCCGCTTTCGGAATAGCGCTCGTAGCGGAAGGGGAAACCCGTCCAGCCCTCCTTGTCGAAAACGCCCGGCTGCACGGACGCGACGTTGCCAGCGAGGATTTCGCCGTTCGGCCCGGCGATGATATAAAGGCTCGCCCCCGGCTGGCGGGCGCGGCGCTCCATCATCCGCAGCAGCGGATTGATGCCGCCACGATTATAGACGCGCTGGACATCGGAGACTTCCTGCAGCACAGCATCCCGCGTCTGCTGGTTCAACAGGCGTTCTGAAAGCGCTGTGACGTAAAAGACCAGAAATGCGGCACAGAGCGCGAAAAGCAGGATATAGAGCGCCGAAAGGCGCACTGCCGTCGATCTGAACAAAATTCTGAGGCGGGCCATTTTCGCCAATCAGCCCTCGTCCTTCATCATGTAACCTGCACCGCGAATTGTCTTCAGCAGCGGCTTCTCGAAATCTTTCTCGATCTTCGAGCGCAGACGCGAGACATGCACGTCGATGACGTTGGTCTGCGGGTCGAAATGGTAATCCCAGACGTTTTCCAGAAGCATGGTGCGGGTCACGACCTGCCCGGCATTCTTCATCAGATATTCGAGCAGGCGGAACTCGCGCGGCTGCAACAGGATTTCCTTGCCGCCACGCCGCACATCGTGGGACAGTCGGTCAAGCTCAAGATCGCCAACGCGATAAATCATGTCCTGCTCAGGCTTGCCCTTGCGGCGGCCAAGCACCTCGATGCGGGCGAGCAGTTCGGAAAAGGCATAGGGTTTTGGCAGATAATCGTCGCCGCCCGCACGCAGGCCGGTCACGCGGTCATCGACCTGACCCAGCGCCGACAGGATCAGCACCGGCGTCTCGATGCCGCGGCGGCGCAGCTCGCTGATGACGGACAGTCCGTCGCGGCGCGGCAACATGCGGTCGATTACCATCACGTCATAGGCATTCTCGCAGCCCATGAACAGGCCGCTTTCACCGTCGCTGGCATGATCGGCAACGATCCCGACTTCGCGGAACGCCTTGGTCATATAGGCCGCAGCCTCGAGGTCGTCTTCAATGACAAGAATCTTCATGTGCGGGACAATAGCGCCCTCGCCCATTTCCGTACAACTGGAAACAGATGCGGGAGTAACTTCCTGAACTTTGTTTTCCATGAGGTTTCCTCCGAAGACCTGGTTTCTGGCACCATTGCGCTTCAAGACGGGCAATCGTCTATGGATTGGGCCGGTGCGGCTGAGTTTCCTCTCCCCGCCGGGGAGAAGGTGGCCCGAAGGATCGGATGAGGGGGTAGCGTTGCCGAATATCTCTACCCTCGCCCCCTCATCCCGCTGCCGCGGACTTCTCCCCGGCGGGGAGAAGAAACAAGCGGTGCGCACTCGCTCCACATTCCTTGTCTCGTTCCTATAGCGAGACATGATCCGTAGCGACGCCGGCCTCCCAAGGAAGCCGGCATTGCGTTTCAGCCTATCAACCCTGGTCGATGTCCAGAGCGATGAAGCGGCTGCCGTCATCTGTCTGGATCTGGAACAGCGCCTTGGAACGTCCGTCCTTCTTGGCCTGCTCGAGGATTTTCTCGATATCGGCGGCGGAGGTTACCTGCTGGTTGTTGATCGAGGTGATCTTCTCACCCGTCTTCAGACCACGGGCAGCGGCATCGCTGTCGGGATCGACATCGGTGATGGCAAGGCCATTTCCATCTTCAGCGGGTGCGACCGTCAGGCCGAGGCTCGAGAGAACCTTATCGCTGGAGGACTGGCCGCCCTTGTCGTCACCCTGGCTCGGTGCGGACTTGGAGGCTTCATCGCTGGCCAGATCACCGAGCGTGACGTTGACGGACTGCGACTTGCCATTGCGCCACAGCGAAATCTCGACCTTGCTGTTCGGCGCCATGGCACCGATGCGGCGCGAGAGGTCACGGGCGTCCTTGATCGTCTCACCATTGACGGCGGTGATGATGTCGCCCTGCTTGATACCGGCCTTGTCGCCCGGAGAGCCGGACTGCGGCGAAACGACGAGTGCGCCCTTCGCTTCGGAAAGGCCAAGCGATTCGGCAATGTCCTTGCTCACAGGCTGGATCTGCACGCCGAGCCAACCACGCTCGACCTTACCGTCCTTCTGCAGGTCGGCGATCACTTCCTTGGCAACGGACGAGGGAATGGCGAAGGCAATGCCGACACTGCCACCCGACGGTGAGAAGATCGCCGTGTTGATGCCGACAACCTCACCATTGAGATTGAAGGCCGGGCCACCCGAGTTACCGCGGTTCACGGCAGCGTCGATCTGCAGGTAGTCGTCGTAAGGGCCGGAGCCGATATCGCGGCCACGGGCGGAAATGATGCCCGAGGTGACCGTGCCGCCGAGACCGAACGGGTTGCCGACGGCGACGACCCAGTCGCCGACGCGGATCTTGCTGTCATCGGCAAACTTCACATAGGTGAACTTGCGGTTCACATCGACCTTCAGCAGCGCCAGATCGGTGCGCGGATCACGGCCGACCAGCTTGGCATCGAGTTCGGTGCCGTCATTCATGACGATGGTGTAAGCCGAGCCGTCATCCACGACGTGGTTGTTGGTGACGACGTAACCGTCTTCGGAGATGAAGAAGCCGGAGCCCTGAGCGACGGGGCGCAGCGGGCCCTTGCCGTCACGGTGGCGGTTCGGACCACGGTCCGAGCGATCCTGGTTCGGGCCGCCGAATTCCTTGAAGAAACGCTTCAGCGGATGGTCGTCCGGCAGCTGGTCGAGGCCACGGCCGCCGAAGTTGAAGGAGAAGTTGCTGGAGTCATCGGAAGCAGGCTGCACGTTCGACTGCACGCGAACCGATACGACGGCGGGCGATACGGCGTCGACCACATTGGCAAAGCTTGGAACCTGCGGCGCCGTGACTTCGACAGGGGCGGCGAAGGAATGCAGGATAGGCGCGGCAAGACCGGTCGAGAGCATCAGCGCAGCAAGACCGCCAACGGTCGTGGCCTTCAGGGCCGTCTTCAGCGAGGAATGGCCGTTTTGCGAATGAGACATGGTGTACCTTCTTTCTTCATTCAGACTGGAACCCGAGTGACCGGGGAAGCGGTGGATGATGAAGATATAGGAGGCGGCACCTTACAGCGAAGTGTCTGAGGAATGAAAAATCCGTAATGTTGAAAAAGAACCTATCCGAAAAAAGAAAAACGTTTATTTTTCAAGTAGATCTCTGATTTTCGCCTCTTCGTCAGCGCTGAGTTTTTTCGGTTGCTCCAGCGTGACCCGGCGGCGGGAAAAGATGAAGACCGCAAGAACGCCCGCAAGTGTGAGGCCGATCGGCGCGCCCCACAGGAGGATCGTGCGCAGGCTGAGGCGCGGCTTCAGAAGCACGAACTCGCCGTAGCGCGACACAACGTAATCGATGACCGCCTCGTCGCTGTCACCTTCGACGATCCGCTCGCGCACCAGCACCCGCAGGTCTCTGGCGAGCTCCGCATTGCTGTCGTCGATGGACTGGTTCTGGCAGACCATGCAGCGCAGCTGCGAGGTAAGATGACGGGCGCGCTGTTCGAGAACCGGGTCCTTCAGGACCTCGTCGGGGTTGAAGGCGCTGGCGGGCGAAACGGCCGCGAACAGGACGGTCAGAAGAAAAGTCAGCCTGACGACGAGCCTGCTCATTCCGCCGCTCCCGGCATCGCCGCCGGCACTGGCTTTGCCTTGCGGGTGGGCGCGCCAACCCGCAAGCGCCGGTCGGAGAGCGAGATGACGCCGCCCGCCATCATGAAAAGCGTGCCGCCCCAGATGCAGAGAATGAAGGGCTTCCACCAGATGCGCACCACCATGCCGCCATCCGCCATGGGGTCGCCCAGCGACACATAGAGCTGGCTGAGACCGAAGGTCAGAATGCCTGCCTCCGTCGTCGGCATGCGCCGCGCGGTATAGAGTCGCTTCGAGGACCAGACATCGGCCACCTCGACGCCCGCCCTGCGCACGGTGAAATGGCCGCGATCTTCAGTAAAGTTCGGGCCGACGGCGTGACGGATGCCGTCGAAGGTCAGGCTGTAGCCGCCCGCTTCCGCCACCATGCCCTGTTTCATCTCCAGCACCGTTTCGGTCTCATAGGTGGTGACGATGACGATGCCGAGCACCGTGATGCCGAGACCCATATGCGCCAGCGCCGTGCCGAAGGCCGACCGTGGCAGGCCTTTCAGGCGGCGAAACGCGATCCCGAAAGCGAGTTTTCCGAAATTGGCGCGATACCACAGATCGGCAAGCGCGCCGAGAATCAGCCAGAAACCGGCGGCGATACCGAGGGCTGCAAGCACCGGACCGCCATTTTCGATATACCACAGCGTCAGCCCGGCCAGAGCCGCAATAGCAGCGGCCACATAAAGCCGCTGGAAAGCGCCGAGAAGATCGCCGCGCTTCCAGGCCAGCATCGGGCCGAATGGCGTCACGATCAGGATCGGGATCATCAGCAAGCCGAAGGTCAGGTTGAAGAAAGGCGCACCGACCGAGATTTTTTCGCCCGTCAGGGTTTCGAGGATGAGTGGATAAAGCGTGCCGATCAGGACGGTCGCGGTCGAAACCGTCAGGATAAGGTTGTTGAGGACAAGTGCACCTTCACGCGAGATCGGCGCGAAGAGGCCGCCGGCCTTCAGCGTCGGCGCCCGCCAGGCGAAAAGCGCGAAGGCGCCGCCGATGAAAACGGTGAGGATGCCGAGAATGAAAATGCCGCGGCTCGGATCGGTGGCGAAAGCATGGACCGAGGTCAGCACGCCGGAGCGCACGAGGAAGGTGCCGAGCAGCGACAGCGAAAAGGTCATGATCGCCAGAAGCACGGTCCAGATCTTCAGCGCCTCTCGCTTTTCCATGACGAGCGCCGAATGCAAGAGCGCCGTGCCGGCAAGCCACGGCATGAAGGAGGCGTTTTCCACCGGATCCCAGAACCACCAGCCACCCCAGCCGAGCTCATAATAAGCCCAGTAGGAGCCCATGGAGATACCGGCCGTCAGGAAGGTCCAGGCAGCAAGCGTCCAAGGCCGCACCCAGCGGGCCCAGGCCGCATCAATGCGCCCTTCCAGAAGGGCGGCAACGGCGAAGGAGAAACAGACGGAAAAGCCGACATAACCGAGATAGAGCAACGGCGGATGGATGGCGAGACCGAAATCCTGCAGGATCGGGTTCAGGTCCTGCCCCTCGGCCGGCACCCGGGCCAGCCGCAGAAAGGGGTTGGAGGTGAGGAGGATGAACAACAGGAAGGCGACGGAAATCCAGGCCTGAACGGCAAGCACATTGGCTTTGAGCGTTTCCGGCAGGTTGCGGCCGAAGGTGGCGACGAGTGCGCTGAAGAACACGAGGATGAGCAGCCACAGCAGCATCGATCCTTCATGGTTGCCCCACACGCCGGTCAGCTTGTAGAGCATCGGCATCAGAGAATGCGAATTTTCCCAGACATTGCGCACGGAAAAATCCGAAACCGCATAAGCTCGCGTCAGCGCTGCAAAAGACAGACCGACCAAAAGGAACATCAGGACGGAGCCGATGGACGCAACGTCCATCAAGGCACGATCATTGCGGCGCGCGCCGATGACGGGCAGGATCGAGACGATCATCCCCACGCCAAGCGCCAGAACAAGGACGTAATGGCCGATCTCGTTGATCATCGGGTCGCTCCGGTCTTGTCGGCGGAAGAGGCTGCGCCTGAGACCGCGTCGGCGGGCTGCTTTCCGCCCTCCTCTTGCTGCCAGAGGCCCTTGTCCTTCAGCCTGTCCGCCACTTCCTTTGGCATGTAATTCTCGTCGTGCTTGGCCAGAACGCTGTCGGCTACAAAACCGTGCGTGGCGGCATCGAACATGCCCTCCGTCACCACGCCCTGCCCCTCACGGAAGAGATCCGGCAGGATGCCGGTATAGCTCACCGGCACGGTCGCCTCGCCATCGGTGACGGTGAAACTGACCGTGCGTCCCTCGCCGCGCTTGATGGAGCCTTCGGCCACCAGACCGCCAAGACGAATACGCGTGCCGGGATTGACTGGCGTCTTTTCCAGATCGGCAGGCATGTAGAAATAGGCGATGGACTGCCCGAAAGCGAACATGACCAGCAGAACGGCCGCCACGATGAAACTCATGCCGCCGCCGATGATCGCCAGCCGTTTCTGTTTGCGGGTCATTGCGTCACTCCCTGCGGCGCGGCATCCTGTTGTCCGGTGGGGCGGATCGGCCCGGCGGAAACACCGAGTTGCTTTGCCAGCGCCAGAAGCTGCCTGCCCTCTTCGCCCTCCGGTGGGAAAGCCTGCAGGCCGTCCCGCAAGGCTTCACCAGCCTTGGCTTGGTTCTTCAGCACGGAATAAGCGCGCATGAGCCGCATCCACCCTTCAACATCATCAGGGTTCTCCTTCAGCTTGGCATCGAGGGTCGCAACCATGCCCTCGATCATCGCCTGGCGGTCGGCTGGCGCCATGTCATTGGCAGCAGCCACATCGGCGGCAGTTGGCCCTGTCCCGGCTTTTCCGCCAGTACGGGCGATATGTTCCTGCACCAATGGCAGCCACGGAGCACCGGCGGGTGCAGCGGCGGCAAGTGCCGTAAAGGCCGACTGAGCCTCCTCAGACTTGCCCGATTGTTCGAGCGCCAGCGCCAGATAAAAACGGGTGCGCGGATTACCGGGGCTCAGCCGGTCGGCCTCTGCAAAGGCGTCCCTTGCAGCGTCAGTGACGACACCGTCATTGCCCGCCACCAGCGTTTCGCCAAGGCCCGTCAATCGCTCGGCACTTAGTCCGGCAATGCGCAAGGCATTGCGATAGGCGAGCTCGGCGTCGCCAAGGCGCTGCATCTTGAAATAGATCGGCGCCAGAACATCCCATCCGGCGGCATCCTCGGGGTTCTGCGCCAGATGCCGTTCCGCGCGGGCAACCAGAAGGTTCATGTCGTTGCCGGGGTTTGCGAGACGTGCCTCGAGCGGCATGTCCGGCGTCTCCGGACTGCCGTTCCAGATGTAAAGACAGAGACCCAGTGCCGGCAGGAGGGCGGTGATGAAGCCTGCGGCGAGATTGTATCGACGCGGCCGGTCTTCTTTTGCCGGCCTCTCCTCGGATTCGGCGGCGGCCAACAGGCGACGGCCGATTTCGGCGCGGGCGTATTCGGCCTCGGTTTCGCCGATCAGGCCAGCCTTGCGTTCGCGATCGAGTTCGGCCAGCTGGTCGCGATAAACGGCAACCTCACCGTCGCGGCGCGTCTGCGACACTTCGGTTTTCCGCATCAGCGGATACATCAGGACGAGGGCAACAGCCGCCGTCAATATCGCAACGACAATCCAGAACATTAGGCTCAATTACTCGAATGCGCGTGACATGGAAACATGAAGCGCGAGGATGACGCGAATTTGAGACATCACGCCGCACCGCAGATGCTGTTTCGGCTGTCGCGCCGCGCCCTTTTTCTCACCGTCGAAGGCCCGCGACCTTGATTTACGTCAAACTTGACGACACGCTTCGGCTGGAAATGCTCTAGGTGAGAGGCGACCAGCTTCCGTCGGCATTGCGGCAGGCAGCGCCGCGCGCCTTGATTTCGCGTCCATCGACCGTCAAGGTGTGGGAATATTGGCGGCAGTTCTGGTTGCCGACCTGATAGGGCGCATTGGCAACCACCTGTCCTTTGACGTCATCGCCAGCCCATGAGACCGGCGTGCCGACCGGTGCGGTTTCCAGCGCCTTATACTCCGCTTCAAGCGCTTTCGTCTGGTCGCCACGGTCAAGCTCAACGCCGCTTCGTCCGACAATGCCGCCCTGCAGATTGGCAAGAATGGGGGTTGACGGTTGCGCTGACCGACCGAACAGGCCACCGCCGGATGGGCGGGTGCCGGTGGTGGTGCAGGCGCTCAGCATCGAGACACACAGGATGGAGAGAAGTGCCGGGCGTGACACCAGTGAACGCATCGTCACGGAACGGCAGCCATCGTAAACGTCAACCAAACCCTGTCCTCTTTCTACTGCATCGCACCCAATATATCGGCATTGAATCTCTTGCCTTTTTTCGCGGCTCACGCAAGCTCTTTCGAAAGCCCGGGCAAAATCAGGTCGGCCTTCAGGCCGCCGATGTTGCTCCGCGACAGCGAGAAGCGGCCATGGTACTCTGACACCACCTCGGAAACGATCGACAATCCGAGACCAGTTCCCGGCCGGCTCTCGTCAAGGCGGCGGCCGCGCTTCATGGCCTCGCTGATCTGCTCCGGCTCCAGCCCTGGCCCATCGTCTTCCACCGTCAGTTCCACCCAGGCGCGACGGGCGATTTCGGCATCGGAAGACGGGTGTGTCCCGGCGCCAAGCGTGATCACCACCCGCGTCTGCGCAAAGCGCGCGGCATTCTCCAGAAGATTGCCGACGACCTCTTCCAGATCCTGCTGCTCCATGCCAAGCACCGCACCGGCCTGGTCTATGTTCAAAATGAACTGCTTGTCCGGGTTGAGGCGGCGCATCACCCGCACCAGTCTCTCCAGCGCCGGTTCGGCCTCCACGCGGGCAAGAATGGAGCCGCGCTGGGCGGCAATGCGGGCACGCGAGAGGTAGGATTGCACCTGGGCCTGCATGGCATCCGCCTGAGCGCGCACGAGATCACCATGCTGCGGATCGAGCGTGCGGGCTTCGTTCAGGAGAACGGCAATCGGCGTCTTCAGCGAATGGGCGAGATTACCGACCTGCATGCGCGCGCGCTCCACGAGCCTTCGATTGCTGTCGATCAGCGCATTGACCTCATTGGCAAGCGGCTGGATTTCACGCGGGAACTCGCCCTCGAGGCTTTCCGCCTCACCGCCCCGGATCTTGCCAAGCGCGACCCGGGCCTGATCGAGCGGCCGCAGACTGTAGAGAATGGCAAGGCCGTTGACGACGAGGCTGCCGACACCAAAGACGGCCAGCGCCAGATAAAGGCTGTTGGAAAAGTCGCGAACATCGTCTTCCACGACATTGAGATTGCCCGAGACGCGGAACCGCGCGGCACGGCCCTCGCCGTCCAGAACGACCTCGGTTTCCCCCACCCGAACCTGATTACCGGCTTCATCCGTCACCGTATAAAAGCGCTCGTACCTGTTGTCGAAGGGTGCATCGAGAATGCTCGGCACCGGCAGGGTGGAAACGCCGAGCGACGAAGACACCAGCGGTGCGGTCTGGAAATTGCCGAGCGGCTCCACGACCCAGTACCAGCCCGTATCAGGCTGCGAAAAACGGAGATCGCCAAGCTGCGGGCTGCCGGCGAGCGTGTTCTCGTTGGAGATCGTGACGGAATTGATGACGTTGTAGAGCTGCGCCCGCAGCAGATCGGTAAAGCTGCGCTCCACCCCCTGCCGATATAGCGTCGAAATCACGACGGCGATCACCACCAGCGCCAGCACCGACCAAAGCGAGGCGAGCAGCAGAACGCGGGCGGTGAGAGAATTACTTCGCATCTGCCGGCGCTTGCATCCGGTAACCGAGACCACGGATCGTCTCGATCAGATCAACCCCGAGCTTCTTGCGCAGACGTCCGACAAACACCTCGATCGTGTTGGAATCGCGGTCGAAATCCTGATCGTACATATGCTCCACCAGCTCCGTGCGCGAGACGACCTCGCCCATGTGATGCATGAGATAGGACAGCAGACGGAACTCGTGCGAGGTGAGCTTCAGCGTCGTGCCGTTGACGGTCGCCTTGGAGGATTTGGTGTCGAGCCGCACCGGGCCGCAGACCAGCTCCGAGGAGGCATGTCCGGCAGCGCGGCGGATGAGCGCACGCACGCGGGCCAGCACTTCTTCGACATGGAACGGTTTGGTCACATAGTCATCGGCGCCGGCGTCGATGCCCGCCACCTTGTCGCTCCAGCGATCGCGGGCAGTCAAGATGAGCACCGGCATGGCTTTGCCGGCCGCCCGCCATTTTTCAACGACGGTAATGCCATCCAGCTGCGGCAGGCCTATATCGAGAACGATGGCGTCATAGGGTTCGGTATCGCCGAGATAATGGCCTTCCTCGCCGTCGAATGCCTGATCGACCACGTAACCGGCCTCTTTCAAGGCATCGGTCAGTTGACGATTGAGATTGGCATCGTCCTCAACAACGAGAATGCGCATTATCCGCCCTTTCCTTCCGTCCCGGCCTGGATGTGCGGCCGGTCATGCTGCGTGTGTTGGCTTGTTCTCCGATATTTCGGCGATGCGGGCAAGCTACATCGGCACGCGCATCGTCACCTTGCGCGGGCGCTCTCCGTTGCCCTGCACAAGAACGGTGACGACACAGGACTGACCATCGCCGGAAGGATAGACAGACAGAAGCTGACCGCCGGTTTCGCGCACGACGCGGGCAACGGCTGCGCCACAGTCGCTGGCTGCGAGAATGTAATGGCCCTGCAGATCAGCCTCGGGCGCCGTGAAACCGGAAAGTCCGGCTGCAAGCGTCGCGATGATGAGAGGTGATGCCATTCTACAAACTTCCAAAAACCGGGTGCGTCTCGAACCTTATTGTGAGCGAATATGTAGCGCAAAGCGTCTGAATGGCAAATGAATGCCGCCCCCGCCGCCAAGGCAGGTGGTGGAGACGGCGTTTCGGATGACAACGTCAGCGGATGGTTCTGGTTGCCGAAAGCCGGCCGTAAAGGGCGATCAGCCCGCCAATTCCGCCTGCGACCGTCACCAGTCCGTCGGCAAGCTCGCCTTCCAGCCCCGCTGGCAGATGCAGCCCGGCGATGCCGAAGAGCGGTGCGAAAACCGCGACCAGCGCGCCCCAGATGGTGCGGGATTGATACCATGCTTTGGTACTGTCCATAATCTTGTCCTTTTCGTTGTTTTTCAGGCACATGTCAGGTCGGCAGGACGGCCTGCGCCGCCATGCCCCAGGGCACCGCGCGGCCAAGCTGGCGGACACGCACGGAAATGTGATCCCGCAATGCCGGGAAATCTGTGAGTTCGGCGGCGGTGGCGTAAAGCCAGAGCGGTTCTGAAACGTCCGCCACCCGCCGGACAATTGCTCCGTCAAGCACCTCGATGCGGTAGGTTTCCGATGGTTCGTCCAGTGGAATTTCGCTCCCATCCCAACCATCGGCCTCCACCCTGCCCCGGCGTTTCCACCTGATGAGAACGCCTTCCCGGCGCCTCTCAGCAACAAGATGAACCGGCGAAAGCGGCGTCAGCGCCCGCAGGCCGCCCTCGAAGGCGAAGGGCCCACTCGGCGCG
>NZ_JBQYSN010000075.1:0-24379 GCF_052686535.1 Agrobacterium sp. DKPNP3
GGCGTCTGGTACACCCGTCACCGCCGCGCGACGGTCGGCAGGCCCGCCGCCAGCCGCACCTTGCCGCTCGCACGCGGCACAGTCATGATGACTTTGCTGGTGCTGGTGGTGCTGACTGCGACGAAGAACGCCTATCTCGCCAGCCTGTCGAGCTACTTCACCTTCTATACCATCGACAAGTTCGGCCTGGGCGTACAGGATGCGCAGGTTCTGCTGTTCCTCTTCCTCGGCGCCTCGGCACTGGGCGTGTTCTTCGGCGGCCCGATCGGTGACCGCTTCGGCTCGCGAGTCGTCATCTGGTTCTCGATCCTCGGCGTCATTCCCTTCGCGCTGCTGCTGCCCTATGCGAACCTGTTCTGGACGGCCATTCTCGTCGTCGTGATCGGCTTCGTGTTTTCTTCCGCGTTTTCGGCCATCGTCGTCTTTGCGCAGGAACTGGTACCGGGCCGCGTAGGCCTGATCGCCGGCATGTTCTTCGGTTTCGCCTTCGGTTTCGGCGGCATCGGGGCTGCGGTTCTGGGTGTCTATGCGGATAAGGAAGGCATCGAGTTCGTCTACCGCATCTGCTCCTACATGCCGCTGCTTGGCCTCCTCACGGTATTCCTGCCGAAACTGCCGAGCCATCGATAGGGCTGGACAAAAGCGGCGGTCACTTCAAACCTGACCGCCGTCCCGCATCAAGCCGATTTTCGTAACATAAGATCGGCGTTGAGGAGAATTCGATCGCGGATGCGGGTCACCTGACCCTCCTCCTCATCCAGCTTCTGAAAGAGAAGCTCGATCGCCAGTCGGCCGATCTCGTTGTAATTCTGTGCCACCGTCGTGATCGGCGGGTTGGCGTAACGTGATAGCGGATGGTCGTCATGCCCTGCCACCCGAAGATCATAGCCAGCGCCATGACCAACCTTCAGGCCCCTCTGCGCGGCCGCGGCGATGACGCCAAAGGCGATCCGGTCGTTCGCACACAGGATAGTGCGGGAGGGCAACTGGCCCATGTTTTCAAAAAGCCGGCTCGCCTCATCGAATGCGAACCGCTCGAAATCCCATCGCGCCTGCTTGGCGACATCGAGGCATAGGGGTTCGCGACCAAGGCGCTGCATTGCCTCCTCGTAGGCTATGCGCCGGGTCACGGAGTTGGTGTTGACCTGCGGCATATCGAAATAGCTTGGCGGCTCACCCGAGCGACAGAGGTAATCAACGATCAGGTCAACGCTCTGCCGGTTATCCGTCCCGACGAAGGCCGACCTCTCGTCCAGCGGCGAATCGACATAAACGATGGGTATCGTGGCGGCGAGCTGTTCGAGCGTCGAGCAGTGCGATGTGACGCCGAGCGGCGCGATGATAGCGCCCGCCACATTCATGGACTTGAAAGTGCGGATGGCCCGGTCTTCGATTTCCGGTTTTCCGTCCGAAGACAGCACGAAGGCGAGAAAACCGGCCTCGTTGGCGATCGATTCGATACGGTTCGTCAGCGCCATGTAAAAAGGATCGGCATAGTTCGGAATGACGATACCGATAATATTGCTGCGACGGCGGTTGAGATTGACGGCAAAAATATTTGGCCGGAAGCCAGATTTCCTCAGCGCTTCCTCGATCGTCTCCCGTGTTTTCCTACGCACCGACGATGGGTCGTTGAAGTATTTTGACACCGTGGGGCGCGAGAGCCCGACGAACTCCGAAAACTCCTCCATCGTTCTGATAGACTTTGCCAAGATGCTGCCCCCATGAAAGACTCATGGTCAGATTACATCGCTCTTTCTTGTCACGAAAGGGCGGCTGCATAGGCTGCTCGAACCCTAAACATGATACGATGTAAACTATACTTTCCTATCAGAAAGGAAGCTGGATGCCTTCAGGGGCTATCGGCGCCAATCCTGACGCCATGTCTGTCAAAAACATGCAGCCGCGCCTGCGGGAACCCGACCCGGAGGGATTTGCCCGGCTGCAATAGCGCCCGATCCGACGAAAACAGCTTGAAGGGTAATCCATGCACGGTCAGATGCAGGATGACACCGAGACCGGTCGGCTCGACGAGATCGACGGTCGCCTCGATACCCCCGTCGGCTGGCGCAACAGTGACGTGTTCCGGGCGGATGCCGAGCGTGACCGGCTCGCCATCGGCGAGGTCCACTTCCCGGCCAAGCGCAAGGCGCGTGCCGTCACCCAGCACGACGAAACTGTCGCCACTCTCCTGCCCGAGCCGCCCTTCGAGAAAATTCATCCCGGGCGAGCCGATAAAGCCGGCAACGAACAGATTGGCAGGACGATCATAGAGATCGAGCGGCGCGCCGATCTGCTGCACATGGCCGGCATTCATGGCGACGATGCGTGAGGCGAGCGTCATCGCCTCGATCTGGTCATGGGTGACGTAAACCGAGGTCGCGCCAAGGTCGGCATGCATGCGCTTGATTTCGGCACGCATCTGTTCACGCAGCCGGGCATCGAGGTTGGAGAGCGGCTCATCGAACAGGAAAGCCTTCGGCTGGCGCACGATGGCGCGGCCCATGGCGACGCGCTGACGCTGGCCACCAGAGAGCGCCTTCGGGCGGCGTGCGAGATAGGGATCGAGTCCTAGCTTGGCAGAAGCGCTCGAAACCGCCGCGGCGATGGTTTCCTTGGGGCTGCGGCGCAGGCGCAGGCTGTAGCTCATATTGTCGGCAACGCTCATATGCGGATAGAGCGCATAGGACTGGAACACCATGGCGATATCCCGGTCCTTCGGCCGGCGATCATTGACACGTTCACCGTCGATGGAGAGGTCGCCGGACGTTATCTCTTCCAATCCCGCGATCATGCGCAGCAGCGTCGATTTTCCGCAGCCTGAGGGGCCGACAAGGACGATGAACTCGCCATCCCTGATATCAAGATCGACGCCATGCAGCACGGCGAGATCGCCATAGGTTTTGCCGACATTCTTCAGCTCGATGGAAGCCATGGGATTATCCTTTCACCGCACCGGCCGTCAGGCCCTGCACGAGATAACGTTGAATGAGCAGGAAGAAGAGGCAGGCCGGAATGAGCGCTAGGACGCCCGCCGCCATCATCTGCCCGAAATCGACGGAGAATTTCGAGACGAAGGTCAGAAGGCCAACCGGGAAAGTGGCGCTCTGATTGCCGGAAATCAGCATTAGCGCAAACAGAAGCTCGCTCCACGCGGCGGTAAAGACGAAGCCGAGCGTCGCGGCAATGCCTGGCAGCGTCAGCGGCAGGATAATCTGGCGGAAGGCCGTAAACCGGCTTGCCCCGTCAATCATCGCCGCCTCTTCCAGATCTTTCGGAATGCCGTCGAAGAACGACTGCATCAGGAAGGTGGCGAAGGGAACGTTAAAGGCGGTATAAACGATGACGAGGCCCGTTAGGCTATTGGTGAGGCCGAGCGGCGACAGCATCTTGAAGATCGGCGCGACCAGCATGACCAGCGGAAACATCTGGGTGATCAGCATGAGCGCCACGATCCAATATTTGCCCTTGAAACGGAAGCGTGACAGAGCGTAACCCGAGAGCGAGGAGAGTATCGTGACGGCAATCGCCGTGGAGCCCGCGACGATGACGCTGTTCTTAAAAAACGTCGGGAAAGCACTGTTTTCTATGACGAAACGATAATGATCCCATGTCGCGCGCGATGGCCACATTCGCACCCCTTCGCTGTAAAGCAGATCATTCGGCGTGACGGAAACCTTCAGCAGCCAGAACAGCGGGAACAGTGCGAAGGCGATATAGGCGAGGATCGCGAGACGATGGGCAAGGGTGAGAAAAATCCTTGATGTCATCGGTCAGTCCTTCTCAATCAGGCGCTGGCGCAGCAGGACGATCAGCATGGAATAGGCGAGCAACAACGCCAGAAGCACCAGCGCAATCGCCGAGGCGTAACCGAAGTCCAGCCGCTTGAAGGCCTGCGTGAAGATGTAGCTCGCAACAATCTGCGTGCGGTCGGCTGGGCCGCCATTGGTCATGACGATGATGAGATCGGCGAAATTGGCGATCCAGACGGTGCGCAGCAGGATGGTGATGGCGATGGTGGGCGCCAGAAACGGCAGGGTGATGGAGGTGAACCGCTGCAGCGGGTTCGCCCCGTCAATTTCTGCAGCCTCGTAAAGATCGCGCGGGATCGCCTGAAGGGCGGCAAGAAGGGTTATGGCGAAGAAGGGAATGCCCCACCAGACATTAGCGATAATCGGCCCCCACATCGCAAGCTGCGGATCGGCAAGGATATTGTTGGGGGCGGATAAAAGCCCAAGCGAGACCATCCAGTGCGGCAGCGGGCCAATGACCGGATTGAACAGCCATGCCCAGTTGAGGCCAGCGAGAAATGTCGGAACGGCCCATGGCAGAAATACCAAAGCCTGCGCCAGCCCCCTGCCCGCAAAGGGCTTATCGAGCAGCAGCGCCAGAATGAGGCCAAAGAAGAATTGCAGGAAAACCGAAGCGCCGGTCCACCACAGCGTGTTTTTCAGCGCCCGGTAAAAGGCCGCATCCTGCGACAACGTCTCCAGATGTTTCAGGCCAACGAAACCGCCCGAGAACGGATTGAGCAGTTGCACATCACGAAAAGCATAGGAAAGGCCGAGCACCAGCGGCACCAGCATGACGGCGACGATCAGCACAAGCACGGGCGCACTGTAGAGCCAGGGTTCGGCCCAATCGGCAAACCGCCGCATTGCGGGCTTGCCAGCCGGTTTGCGCGCAGCCACCGGCCCGGCGCCATGGGCATAGGACATTGTATCGCTCCCTGATCGGACGACGAAACGGACGGGTTTCCCAGCCTCTCGGCTTGCCGATCCGAAAAATTGCAAGAAAAAGGCCTATCGCAGCGAAGGCCGGCAAGATCCGCCGCACGGGCATTTGCGCCCGTGCGGCTGGTACATGTCGTTATTTCGAGGCGAGGAATTTCTGCTGCGCCTTGGTCATGTAATCAGCCCATTGTTTGGCCAGATCCTCGGGCGTGATGTCGCCGAGCAGCGCTTCCTGCGAGGTCTTGATCACAAGCGAGTCCTTGAAGAAGGCGAATTCCTCAAGATAGGTCGGCATTTTCGTCGGCACGGCATTCTTGTCGGCCAGTTCGTCGAACCAGCCCTTGAACTGCTCGCTGGCATAGAAGGGGTCCTTCTCCGCCGACTTGTGCACCGGCAGCGCACCGGTCTTCTTGTTCCACTCGATATTGCCTTCTGGCCCTTCGAGCGTCTCGATCAGCTTCCAGGAGAGGTCTTTGTTTTCAGACTTCGCCATCATCGACCAGCCAGCAAAACCAATCGTCGGGAAGGTCTTGCCGTCAGGCCCCTTCGGCATGGTCATGACGCCGAAATCTTCCGGCTTCATACGCTGGGCAATGGCGATCAGCGCATCCGGGTCCTGATCGAGGAAGGCGCAGGTGCCGGAATAGAAGCCGGCAACGATTTCGTTGAAGCCCCAGTTGACACTGTCCTTCGGCGCCAACCCGTTCTTATAGAGATCGATCACATAGGTCAGGCCCTTCACCCAGCCGGGGCTGTCGAAGGTCGAGGTGCCGTCCTTGGTGAAGAACTCGTTCGAACCGGCCATGGAAGCGCCGAACATCACCCAGCCGTTGAGGCCGCCGGGGCCGCCGCGCAGGCAGTAGCCATACTTGCCCGGAAGCGCTGCGACCTTCTTGGAAGCATCCGCGAATTCATCAAGCGTCTTCGGCGGCTCCTTCACGCCGGCCTGTTCCAGCAGCTTCTTGTTGTAAAACATGGCGCGCAGGTAAAAGCCGTAGGGCAGCATATAGGCCGTGTTCTTCACGTCGCGGCCGAGTTCAAGCGTGCGCTCGCTGAGCCCCGCCGTATGCTCCCACTTGGCAAGATAGGGCTCAAGACTTTCGAGCATGCCATTATTGGCATAGAGCGACAGCCATGTATCGGGCATCTCCATCACATCCGGAATATCACCTGCGGAAACCATGGTGGCGAATTTCTGGAAGGCCTCGCTCCAGGGAAGCGAGATGATTTCCACCTTGGTGCCGGGATTGGCGGTCTCGAATTTCGAGACGATGCCCTTCAGCGTTTCGGTTCGTTCCGGGCTGGTGATGACTTCCACCAGCTTCAAGGTCGTGTCCGCCAGCGCCGTTCCGGTCATCAGGGCGGTAAAAATTGCTGCTGCTACCAGTTTTTTCATGTCGTTCTCCCCTTTTTGTGGTCAGTTAAATCAAGTCAAGCGGTGGTGGCCGCCTTGATCGCGGGTTCGAGATCGTTCCAGAGAGCCTCCGTGCCCTCCAGCCCGACATGCAGGCGCACCGACCGTGCGCTGATGCCGAAAGTGTGGGCGGAGTTTGGCTGCGCCTTCTGTTCGAGCACCACTTCCCCCGGAACGATCAGGCTTTCATGCCCGCCCCAGGAAACACCCAGTTTAAAAAGCTTGAGGCGGTCGGCAAAAGCGCGCACATCCACCCCCTCCTTGAAGATGAAGGAGAACAGGCCGGAGGTGCCGTTGAGGCCGGGCGGCAGGCGGTTCGCCAGCCCTGGATGGCAGACGGTTTCCACCACATCGAGCGCGTGAAGGCGCGTCGCTATATCCATAGCGGAGGCCTGATGCGCCTTCATGCGCAACGGCAGGGTACGCAAGCCACGGATGAGCAGCCACGCATCGAATGGCGACATCTTGCCGCCGAGATAGGGATAGGCTTCCGCCCGGATGCGGTCGATCATGGCCTTCGAGCCGGCAACCACGCCGGAGACCACATCGCTATGGCCGCCAAGATATTTCGAAGCGGAATGCAGGACGAGATCGACGCCAAGCGAGATCGGCTGCTGGAAGACCGGGCTCGCCCAGGAATTATCGATGACGGTGACCGCACCATGCCTTTTACCGATGGCGGCGAGGGCACCGACATCATGCGCTTCCATCACCCAGCTTGTCGGGCTTTCCATGTAGAAGAGTTTCGCGCCCGGCATCGCCTTTTCAACCGCCGCCTCGTCGCGACCGTCGACATAGACGACCTCGATATTCATGCGCTTCATGAAGGTGCCGAACAGCCGGAAAGCATCGGGATAAACGTGGCGTACCGCGACAATCCGGTCACCGGGCGACACGAAGGAAAGCACGGTGGATGAGATCGCCGACATGCCGCTGGCAAAACCAAGTGCGTCTTCAGCACCCTCGAGTTTCGCCAGCATCTCTTCGAACAGTCGAACGGTGGGGTTCAGTCCGCGCGTATAGACCGGCCGCACCTTCTCGCCGCGATAGGTGGAGACCATTTCGTCGTAGCTGGAAAAAGTGAACAGCGACGTCTGCACGATGGGCGGCACCACGGCCTCGAAGGCGTGGGCTTCGTCATGGGCGACGATCAGGGAGGCGGGATCGAAGAGATCGTTGCCATGGTTCATTTCGACATGTCCTTGATATCTTCCTCGACGACAGCGAGGATTTTCAGTGTTTCTTCCCGCGCCGTTTCTGCGTCTCCGGCGGCGATCGCGTTGAACAGGGTGCGATGAAAGGGAAAGGAGCGACTGGCGAAATCCGGCCGGTCAAAGGGTTTCGACCAGAAGCGTTCAAAACCCTCGCGCATCTGCTCCAACAGCTGCTTGAACAACGTATTGTGGGTGGCGTCGTAAATAGAGAGGTGAAAGGCGAGGTCCGCCTTGCCAGAGGTTCCCTCGGCCAGATGCACCCGCTCCATCTCATCGAGCCGCGCTTCCATGGTGGCGATGTCCTCGGGCGTGCGACGGCGCGCAGCGGCCATGGAGGCTTCGACCTCGATGCCGCGGCGCACCTCCAGCGTCATCAGCAACGCATCGCGCAGGCTTTCGGCGTCGATGGAAATCGGCATATGCACGGTGGCGGCGGAAATCGGCTTCAAGAGGTAATTGCCGCTGCCCTTGCGGCTGTCGATGACGCCGAGTGCCTGAAACTTGCGGATGACTTCGCGGATTGTGGACCGCCCCACACCCAACGCCGCCATAAGCTCCCGCTCGGCTGGCAGCCGGTCTCCCGCCTTCAGCCCTGCCCGCTCCACATAGTCGGAAAGCGCGGCCTCCACCTGGCGCACGCGGTCGCTCGGCGGAATCGGCTGCATGAGTTCCCGGCTGGACCTGTCCAAGACGCATCCCCTAAATTGGTCTGACATCTTACCATTCCAAAAGGTAAAAGGAATGTCAACGGGCAAATCATGTTGCACACACCTCTCAGCGAAATTACTTAAGTATCTGAAGTAAATATATATTACCAATTAAGCTACCCGGCTTGGTGGGTGGCCGGTCCGGCAAAAAATCAGCCCGCACCGTCCCTCGACATTGAAAACGTCCAAGGATCAAGCTTTACTGGAAGAGATAATTGCGGCGCATCAAGGCGACGGATAGCCCCGATTACGGCGTCGTCACGCGCGCCGTCTGACGCGCCAATGCGTCGGCATGCTCATTGCCGACAGAGCCCGAATGCCCCTTGCACCATTCCACGGCCACGTGGGGATGCCGCTCCAGCAGCGTGTCTAGTTGCTGCCAGATTTCCCTGTCAGGGATCGGTCTTCGGCGTGTGTGCTGGTTGGGCGTGATGCGCTTCCAGCCATTGTTGCGCCAGATCGCCCGATATCGATTGCAGCCCTCAATGACATGAACGGCATCCGTCCAGAGCGTGACCGCACGCGTTGGCGCCTCGGCGGCGATCCACGACATGGCGTTCACGACGGCGAGGACCTCGAAAGTATTATTGGATGTGCCGGATGCTTTGCCCGAGGCCGAATGGATTTGGTTGCCTGCTTGATGAACGACGAAAGCCCACCCTCCGGAACGGGAGGCATCGTTGAAGGAGCCATCGGTGAAGATATAAAGCGCATCAGCCATGAAGAGGGTGTGTAGCACCGAATTGGAGATCGCCAAAGGAACAGGCCATTGGCACAGAATTATTTCGTTCCGATGCCGTGTTGCGTTCCTCGGAAAAACCGAAGCGGCGTCATTAGAAGCAGGAAGGGCGGCCTATGCCACCCTCCCAAAACCCTGCGGAAGGCCTGTTTTACTGGCTGAGAACCGCCGCAGTGATCGTCTGCATATTGTGGTTGATCATGTCGATATAGGTCGAAGCCGGGCCGTCGGCGGTCGAAAGCGCGTCAGAGTAGAGCGTGCCGCCAACCTTCAAGCCGGTTTCGCTGGCAATCTGGTCGATCAGCCGCTTGTCGGTAATGTTCTCGACGAAGATGGCCGAGGCCTTGTCGTGTTTTACCTGATCCACCAGCTTGGCGACATCGGCGGCCGAGGCTTCCGATTCCGTCGATACGCCTTCAGGGGCAAGGAAGTTCAGGCCATAGGCGTGCTCGAAGTAGCCAAAGGCATCATGCGAGGTGATGATGACACGTTTCTCCGGCGGGATGGCTGCAATCTCGGTCTTCACCTTCTCGTTCAGCGCAGCAAGCTTGGCAATATAGGCATCCGAGTTGGCGGTGTAGGTTGCGCAACCGGCCTTGTCGACTTCGCAAAATGCGCCGGCGATGTTCTTCACATAGATTTCCGCGTTCTTGATCGACTGCCAGGCATGGGAATCGTACTCGCCGTGATGGTGCCCCTCGTGGCTGTGATCATGAGCCTCGGCTGACTCGTGTTTGTGACCGGCTTCTTCAGCCTTGTGGTCGTGGCCTTCTTCTTCAGCTTCCGGATGCGCATGACCGGCCGGTTCATCGGAAAGCTTGAGCGGCTCCACCCCCCTGGTCAATTCCACTACCGGAGCCTTGGTGCCGCTCGTGTCGATAAGGCGCTTCAGAAAGCCCTCGAATTCGAGGCCATTGACCAGCACCACATCCGCCTTGCTGACGGCGACGGCATCGGCCGGGCGCGGCTCATAAACGTGAGCATCGCCATCTGGCCCCACCAGCGTTGTAATCTCAACGCGGTCGCCGCCGACGTTCTTGGCAAAATCGGCGATGATCGAGAAACTGGCCACGACCTTGAGTTCGGCGGCGGACGCCTGCGCCATCAGAACCGGGGAGAGGGAAAGAAGGCTGGCGCAGGTTGCCAGACGGAAGGTTTTGAACATGAGGGTTCTCCTTTTTCGAAGCTGTTTTCAGGCCGTCGTGTGGCGGCCGGAACCGAGAAGATCGCTGAGCACGCCGCGCGTGCCGACGAGGATGGAGAGCGCATAGATGACGCCCGCGGACAGGATGATCGCCGGGCCGGATGGCAGCGATGCGTGATAGGACAAGAGCAGGCCCGCAAAGCAGGAAACCATGCCGATGCCGATCGAGATGAAGCACATGGGCGCCACGCGATTGGACCAGAAGCGGCTGGCGGCGGCGGGTAGCATCATCAGCCCCACCGAGAGCAAAGTTCCCAGCGCCTGAAAGCCGCCGACCAGATTGAGCACGACGATGGCAAGGAAGAGGAAATGCACCGGGCTGCCCCAGTTGCTGACCGAGCGCAGGAACAGGGGGTCGAGGCATTCCGCCATCAGCGCCCGCCAGAAGGTAATCATAACCACAAGCGTCACGATGCAGATGCCGTTGATGAGGCCGAGCGCCTCGTTGTTCAGCGCCAGCACCGTGCCGAACAGCACATGCATAAGATCGACGCTGGAGCCACGCCACGAGACGAGCAGAACGCCGAGCGCCAGTGAAATCAGATAAAAGGCGGCAAGCGAGGCGTCTTCCTTCTGGACGGTGAAACGCGATACCGCACCGGCACCCAGCGCCACCACAAGGCCAACCACCAACCCGCCAATCGTCATCGGCAGGATTTCCAGCCCGTAAAACAGAAAACCGACGGCAGCTCCCGGCAGGATGGCATGCGACATGGCATCGCCCGTGAGACTCATGCGCCGTAGCATCAGGAACACCCCGACCGGCCCGCAGCTGACGGCAAGGATCAAGGCGCCGGCAAGCGCCCGCTGCATGAAGACATATTGAACGAAGGGTTCGATGAAGAAATCAGCCATGGGCATTCGAATTTGCGTGGGAGTGGAGGTGAGAATGGGATGACGCCGTCCGTGGGCCTGCATCGATCGCATCGGTCGCTGATGCGTCGATCATTGGCGCATCGCCAGGCGCGCACCACGCTGCATTTTCCTCCCATGCTTCGTGGAAATGCCGCGCCTGGCGCATTTTTTCCGGCTCAGGACATCGGCTGTCGGACCAAGGCCCACGAGACGCCGCGCGAGGAACAGGGTCTGGGGAAAATGCTGCCGCACCAGCTGATGGTCATGCAGGACGGCAAGCACCGTGCGCCCTTCCGCAACCCATGCCTTGATCAGCACGAGAAGATCGGTGACGGTGCGCTCATCGACGGCATTGAAGGGCTCATCCAGCAGGATCAACTGCGCATCCTGCAACATGGCGCGGGCGAACAGGGCACGCTGCATCTGGCCACCGGAGAGCGAATCTATATTGCGCCTTTCAAAGCCGGAAAGCCCGACCGCCTCCATCGCTCGGCCCATCGCCGCCTTGTCTTCAGAACGGTGGCGGCCAAGCAGGCCGCGCTTGGGCCAGAGACCCAGCGCAACGAGATCGCGCACCTGAGCCGGGAACGACCGGTCGAGTTCCGATTGCTGCGGCAGATAGGCAACGGACATGCCGGAGCTGATCCGGCACTCACCGCCCAGCGGCTTCAATATGCCGGCAATGCCCTTCATCAGCGTCGATTTTCCAGAGCCGTTGGCGCCGACCACCGCAGTGAGCGAGCCTTTGGCAATATCCCCATTCAGATGATGCACCGCCGCGCGGCCGGCATATCCAAGCGTCAGGTTTTTGAAGGCAAGGCACGGATCAGCCATTGATCCCTCCGGGGCAGGATGACATTCGATGGCCCTTGATATGTAATGTTATTACATTCGTCAAACGAATATGTAATGAAATAACATTATCTATTGGAAAATGGCTTGCCCGTCGTCACCCTCGGTTTTGACCCGATGGACCACGGCCATGCTGGGCTGCGGCTTCTAAAGTCAGGCCCAAGGATGGCTTCGAGCGTGGAGACCGTCTCGATCCAGGAACGCGCTTAGACATCCGCTCGCGCAGCTTTGGTACTCAGGCCGCTTTCAATTTTCCTGTTGCCTGTTGACATGTTCTACGCATGTTATGTTATTACATTACTGCGTATGGAAAAGAACTGCGATCCGCGTCGTTACCTTTCCTCCTCGACGCCAACACCGTGGCCCACGCGCGCTCTGTTCACACCGAGAGGTCTCTATGTCGAAAAAACTTCCCGTCACCGTACTGTCCGGCTTTTTAGGCGCCGGCAAGACAACGCTTCTGAACCACATCCTCGCCAATCGCGATGGTCTGAGGGTGGCGTTGATCGTCAACGACATGAGCGAGATCAATATCGATGCGGCACTGGTTCGGGATGGCGGCGCCAATCTTTCGCGCACCGAAGAACAGCTGGTGGAAATGACCAATGGCTGCATCTGTTGCACGCTACGCGACGACCTCCTGACGGAGGTGCGGGCGCTGGCCGAACAGGGCCGCTTCGATTACCTCCTGATCGAATCGACCGGCATCGCCGAGCCGCTTCCCGTGGCCGCCACCTTCGATTTCCGCGACGAGAACGGCCGCAGCCTGTCTGATATCGCGCGTCTCGACACCATGGTAACGGTGGTCGATGCCGCCAATCTTCTCAAAAATTACGGTTCGTCGGATTTTCTGGCCGCCCGGGGTGAAACGGCGGGTGATGGCGATAACCGCACCATCGTCGACCTTCTGGTGGAGCAGATAGAGTTCGCTGACGTCGTCGTGCTCAACAAGATCGGTACTGCAACGGCGGAAGAGCGCGACGCAGCCCGCAAGATCATCGTCGGGCTGAACCCTGATGCGAAACTCATCGAGACAGATTTCGGCAAGGTGGCCCTGGAAGAGGTTATGGGCACCGGCCGTTTCGATTTTGCACGGGCGGAAGAACACCCTCTCTGGTTCAAGGAATTGCACGGTTTTAAGGATCACATCCCCGAAACCGAGGAATATGGCATCCGCTCTTTCGTTTACCGCGCCAAAAGGCCCTTCGACCCCGTGCTGTTTCAGCGCTTCATCGATCGCCCCTGGCCGGGGGTCGTGCGCGCCAAGGGGTTCTTCTGGCTGGCGACGCGGCCGCGTTATGTCGGCGAGATCAGCCAGGCGGGCGCCCTGGTCCGTACCGGGAAGATGGGTCTTTGGTGGTCCGCCGTTCCAAAAGAGCAATGGCCCCGCGAAAAGCAGTTTCTGGATATGATGAAGCCTTATCTCGACGCCGTCTTTGGCGACCGGCGGCAGGAAATCGTCTTCATCGGTTCCGATCCAATGAATGAAGCCCGTATCCGCTCCCTGCTCGATGCCTGCCTGATCGATACGGATGCATTCACGCCGGATGCATGGCGGCACCTGCCCGATCCATTCGCGAGCTGGGACAGGCAGGCGGCTTGATTGTCTCCGCCGCCCGCATTTCACGCGAGCGGTTACGTCTTTCGCCTTCTCCCCGCCGGGAGAAGGTCGCGGCAGCGGTATGAGGGGGCGAGGGTAGCGATATGCGGAAAGCTTACCCCCCTCACCTGACCTTCTGGCCATCTTCTCCCCGGCGGCGAGAAGAAACAAGACGAACCGTTCTTGCGAAACACTATGGAAAATTCAGCGTCAGCAGCGCCAGAACGAGATATCGCCCCACCTTGGCGATGGTGACCAGCAGCAGAAACACCGGCAGCGGCTCCTTCATGATGCCAGCCGCAACCGTTAGAGGGTCCCCGATGATCGGCGCCCAGCTGAGCAGCAGGGACCATTTGCCATAACGCCGGTACCAGTTCTGCGCCCGTTGCAGCGCCGCCTCCCGGACCGGAAACCAGCGCTCATGCCGGAAACGTTCAATGCCACGCCCAAGCAGCCAGTTGGCGAAAGAACCGGCGACATTGCCAACGCTGGCCACCGCCACCAGCAGCCAGACAGGCTGGGATTTCAGAAGGATGAGACCGGCAAGCGCCGCCTCCGACTGCATGGGCAGGATGGTCGCAGCGATGAACGCCGTCAGAAACAAGCCCGCATATACCGCCAGATCGGCCATTCCCTGCCCTTCATCACCGTCGAATCCCGCCGCCGCTTCTGAAGTGGCGGATGAGGATGGCGGTGGTCAAGCGCCTCGGCTGCGTAGAGGCTGATTCTCAGGCAAAATTCGCGGCATCGGCGCACACGATATCGTCATGATCCACGGCGAGCAGCGCCTTGTGGATGGATATCTGCCTGACATCGCCAAAGTCGGACAGAACGACAATCGTCGTTTCCAGCGGCGGGCAATCAGGCAGCTAAACAAGGCCACAGCTTCGACTCGTCATGTGATGACATGTCACCTTCATCTGCGAAGCGCCATGAGTGCTGGCATCGCCTAATGTGATGACGCGGCAGTGCGTCTTGGCAAAACGCCACACGTGCGTACGAAAAAACCACGGACCGAGAAAAATGGAATAATTAATCCGTTCCCTTCACTTTCGTTTTAATCGTTCCACGTTCTCTTGCATTTTCGTTAGAGTTCGCTTTTAATCGACAGTGCTAATACAGGAGAGGTCGCCCGCAGCCGTGTCGTGGAGGACAAGCTGCAATAAGGGGCTGTATCTTTTACTGTTTTCATAATGGGAGGAATCGCCTTGAAAAAACTCAGCTACCGTCTTGCCGCGGCATCTGCACTTTCGTTTTTTGTCACATCGAATGCCTATGCCGTGACGGAGATCCAGTGGTGGCACGCCATGACCGGCGCCAATAACGAGGTCGTGGATACGCTGGCGAAAGAATTCAACGAAAGCCAGAAAGACTACAAGATCACGCCCGTGTTCAAGGGCACCTATCCGGAAACACTTAACGCAGGCATTGCGGCATTCCGCGCCAAACAGCCGCCGGCGATCATTCAGGTCTTCGACGCCGGTTCGGGTGTGATGATGGGTGCAGCCGGCGCCATCAAGCCGGTGGCAGAGGTGTTGAAGGAAGGCGGTTATACCTTCAACAAGGACGAATATCTGGCCGGCATCGTCGCCTATTATTCCAAGCCCGATGGCACCATGCTGTCCTTCCCCTATAATTCGTCCTCGCCGATCCTCTATTACAACAAGGACGTCTTCCAGAAGGCCGGCCTTGACGCCGCCAACCCGCCAAAGACCTGGCCTGAAGTCTTCGAAGCCGCCAAGAAGATCAAGACCAGCGGTGCCGCCCAGTGCGGTTTCACCTCGACCTGGCTCACCTGGATCCAGACCGAAAACTTTGCCGCATGGAACAACGTTTCCTATGGCAGCAATGAAAACGGGCTGGGAGGCACGGATGTGAAGCTTGCGGTCAACGCGCCGCTCTTCGTCGAGCATTTCCAGGCGATTGCCGATCTCGCGAAGGACGGCACCTTCCGTTATGGCGGTCGCACGTCCGAAGCCAAGCAGCTGTTCATGTCCGGCGAATGCGGCATCCTGACCGAATCGTCCGGCGGTCTGGGCGACATCATCAAGACCGGTATGAATTACGGCATCGGCCAGCTGCCCTATTATGAGGGCCATGGGCCGCAGAACACCATTCCGGGCGGCGCCAGCCTCTGGGTGTTCGGGGGCAAGAGCGACGCGGAATACAAGGGGGTGGCGGAATTCTTCCACTTCCTCTCGCAGACAAAGATCCAGTCTCGCCTGCATCAGGTCTCGGGCTATATGCCGGTGACGATCGCAGCCTATGAGGAAACCAAGAAATCCGGCTTCTACGACAAGAATCCGGGCCGCGAGACGCCGCTGCTCCAGATGATGGGCAAGCCCCCGACAGAAAACTCCAAGGGCGTGCGCCTGGTTAACCTGCCACAGGTGCGCGACATCATGAACGAAGAGTTCGAGGCGATGCTGGCCGGCAAGCAGGACGCCAAGACGGCGCTCGACAAGATCGTCCAGCGTGGCGATGCCGCCATCAAGCAGGCGGCCGGCAAGTAACTGATCCCCTGCTCCGCCCGCGCCTCGACAGGTGCGGGCGGTATTTTCATGTCACCAGGAGATCGCCGTGCAAAGCGTCGTATTCCCAAACAAGATCCTGCCTTATCTGCTGGTCGCACCGCAGATCATTTTGACGGTGATCTTTTTCTTCTGGCCCGCAAGCCAGGCTCTTTATCAGTCGACAATGCGCGAAGACGCCTTCGGCCTCAGCAGCAATTTTGTTGGGCTGGCAAACTTCTCCGCCGTCCTGTCGGATGAGAGCTACCTCAACTCGCTCAAGGTCACGGTCATCTTCAGCATCCTCACGGCGCTGGTTTCCATGGGGCTGGCGCTGCTTCTGGCGACGGCGGCGGACCGCGTGGTTCGCGGCAAGGGTCTTTACCGCACCATGATGATCATGCCCTATGCCGTCGCCCCGGCGGTGGCGGGCATGCTGTGGCTGTTCATGTTCAATCCGGCCATGGGAACCTTCTCCTACATCCTGCGCCGCAACGGCATCATGTGGGATCCGCTGCTGAATGGCGATCAGGCCATGCTGCTGGTCGTCGCGGCCGCCGCCTGGAAGCAGATCAGTTACAATTTCCTGTTTTTTGTCGCCGGCTTGCAGGCAATTCCGAAATCATTGCTTGAGGCGGCGTCCATTGACGGAGCCCGCGGAGCGCGACGCTTCTGGACCATCGTTTTCCCACTGCTGGCACCGACCACTTTCTTCCTCCTGGTCGTCAACACGGTTTACGCCTTCTTCGACACCTTCGGCATCATCCATGCGGTGACCGGCGGCGGTCCTGCCAAGGCGACGGAAACGCTGGTTTACAAGGTCTACAATGACGGCTTCGTGAACCTCAACCTCGGCTCTTCCGCCGCGCAATCGGTCATCCTGATGGTGATCGTCATCGCGCTCACCGCCTTCCAGTTCCGCTTCGTCGAGAAGCGCGTGCATTACGGCTGAGGATTTATCATGATTGAAAATCGCCCGGTCGCCCGCGTGATCGCCCATCTGATGCTGGTTCTCGGCATCATTATCGTGGCCTTCCCGATCTATTACACCTTCATCGCTTCGTCGATGACGTCGAACGACATCATCCGTCCGCCCATGTCGCTGCTGCCCGGCGGCCATCTTACCGAAAACTATACAGACGCCATGGTGGGCGGCGTAGAGCGCGTCGTCGGCGTCAGTCTTGAGAGGCTTCTGTTCAACAGCTTCGTGGTGGCACTCGCCATCGCCATCGGCAAGATCGTCATCTCGTTCCTGTCGGCCTTCGCGATCGTCTTCTTTCGCTTTCCATTCCGCATGGGCTTTTTCTGGATGATTTTCATCACGCTCATGCTGCCGGTGGAGGTGCGTATCCTGCCCACCTACAAGGTCATCGTCGACTTGGGGCTGATCGACACCTATGCCGGACTGACGCTGCCGCTGATGGCGTCGGCAACGGCGACCTTCCTGTTCCGGCAGTTCTTCCTCACCATTCCCGGTGAGATGGTAGAGGCTGCGCGTATCGACAATGCCGGACCGTTCCGCTTCATGCGTGATATTCTTTTGCCTCTGTCGAAGACGAATATCGCGGCTCTTTTCGTGATCCTTTTCATCTATGGCTGGACGCAATATCTCTGGCCGCTGCTCGTCACCAACGACGCCAAAATGAACACGATCATCATCGGCCTTAAGCGCATGGTGGATTTCACCGACGCTTCGACGCCCTGGAATTATGTGATGGTGACGGCGATCCTCGCCATCATCCCCCCTGTTATCGTTGTGGTGCTGATGCAGCGCTGGTTCGTCAAAGGTTTGGTGGAGACCGAGAAGTAATGGCAAAAATTGCGCTGAAAGACGTCCGCAAGGTTTATGGCGGCAATGTCGAGGCCATCAAGGGCGTGTCCATGGACATCGCCGACGGCGAAATGATCGTGCTGGTCGGCCCTTCCGGTTGCGGAAAATCCACCCTGCTGCGCATGATCGCCGGTCTGGAGGGCATTTCCGGCGGCCAGATCATCATCGGTGACCGGGTCGTCAACGATCTCGAACCCTCAGACCGCGACATCGCCATGGTGTTCCAGAACTACGCGCTCTACCCGCATATGACGGTGCGGCAGAACCTCGCCTATGGCCTGAAGAACCGTAATACGCCCAAGGAAGAAATCGAGCGGCGCATTACGGAGGCGGCGAAGGCGCTTGAGATCGAGCAGTTCCTGGAACGCAAGCCTCGTCAGCTTTCCGGTGGGCAGCGCCAGCGTGTGGCCATGGGCCGCGCCATCGTGCGCAAGCCGGCGGCCTTCCTGTTCGACGAGCCGCTCTCCAACCTCGATGCCAAGCTGCGCGTGCAGATGCGGGTGGAAATCCGCCGCCTGCAACGCTCGCTCGCCACGACCAGCGTTTATGTGACCCACGACCAGATGGAAGCGATGACGCTCGCCGACCGGCTGGTGGTATTGAATGCCGGCCGCATCGAGCAGATCGGCACGCCGATCGAGCTTTATGAAAAACCCGCCACTACCTTTGTCGCCACCTTCATTGGCTCGCCGTCCATGAACCTGTTGAACCACGGAACAGCGACGGCCAACGCTTCCTCCGGCTGGGCGGTACAAGGAACCACAGCACTGCCGCAAGGCGTCGCCACACTCGGTATCCGCCCGGAAGATATTACGCTTGCCACCGAGGCTCCTTCTGACTCCGCCTTCACCGGCACCGTTCAGGTGGATGCCGTGGAACTTGTCGGTGCGGAAAGCTATGTCCATGGCTCGTTCGCTGACGGCACGACAATCGTCTTCCGCGTTCCCGGTCGCTCACAACTGCGCATCGGCGAAACGTTGAGGATCGCTGCACAGGCCAGGAATTTCCATCTGTTCGATACGGCGGGCAAACGGCTTTAGCCTCGTCGCAGGCACGGAACACCCGCCAATCGGCGGGTGCCTTCACGACCACTGGAATTTCCAGCGACTCGCTACCAAACCAACTCGACCTGCGGACGGCCATTGGACGTTTTCTCCACTGTCCGTCCGGCGGTATCGACATTACAGTGGATACGCTGGCGGAAAGCGGAAAAGCTTTCGAATGTCACTACATCCACGGGATCGTCGAGATGAAGCGTCAGCCGAAAACGTTCGGGCTCCCCGCCGAGCGCCTGTACGCCCAGAACGGAGGCCACAAATGGCTGGCCAAGGTAAAAGCCTTCCACTCTTGAACCCAGAAGATAAGGATTGAAGGCGGGGCGATTGCCGGCCGCAGCGTGCAGGGTATTCCAGTCGCGGAAGCCATATTGCGCCGCTATAAGCTCCAGCGCTTTCGAGTGGGTGATTCCCTGCCCCTCATCTTCAAGGGCGACGCGCAGGCGTTTTGCCTGTTCCTTTAGACCCTCAAGTGCGGGAAGCGGTTTGGACACAATCATAACGGTTCTCCAACATGTGCATGCCGAATGTTCCGAGGGGTGTCCGCGTTGCCATCGACGACATGCAAAACATGGGATGACCGTTATTAAAGAAAGAGGTTCACCAGGGGCGCAAGCGCCTGCGGACGGCCGGGGCTCTTTGCCCGTGGCCGTCCCTATAGCTTAGAAAGCGCCGCCCGTCAAAGGTGGCGATGCGCTGATGGCTCGATCAGAAACGGTAGGTGATGCCTGCACCGATCAGCCAGGGATCGAGCTTGGCCTTCCCGCTGATGGGCGTGCCACCGAGTTCCGCCGTCCAGTCGGTCTTCAGGAAGATTTTCTTCACGTCGAAGTTCACGCCCCAATGCTCGTCCAGCATATAGTCGAAACCGACCTGTACGGCGGCTCCAAGCTTGTTCTTCACGTCGAGATTGCTGAAGCCGGGCTTTTCCGATTGGTTGTAGAACAGCGAATAGTTCACGCCAGCGCCGATGTAGGGCTTAAACGCACCGAAATCGGTGAAATGATATTGCAGCGTCAGCGTCGGCGGCAGCAGCCAGGCCTTGCCGACAGGTGTGCCAGCCAGCACGCCTTCGCCATCGATCCTGGCATAGGTGGTGCCGAGGATAAGTTCGGCGGCGACGTTTTCGGTGAAGAAATAGCTGATGTCGAGTTCCGGGATCACGGTATCCGAATAGGACAGGCCCGCCCCGGGAACGCCATCGACGCTGCCGCTGTCATTGGTGATGACGCCGAGGCCACGCACGCGCAACATCCAAGGGCTTGACGCCGCAATCGCTTCTTCTGCCGTTGGCGCGGGCGCCGCCTCGGTCATATCAGCGGCCATCGCATTGGCCGACGCGAGCATCGCCGCAACGCCAATCGCAACGCTGGCGAGCAAGGCACTATTTCTGTTTTTATTCGTCATTCCATCTCTCCTATGGCGCACCGCAGCGGGGAGTTCCCCGCAACCGGTCGATCACGGCGGGCCAATGCGAATCCCCGCCTGCCGCAACCGCTTGGAAGCCACTATGTCGACGGGAGAGACAGGCCGATTGAGATGGATCAAACCATGGCGGAGAAGATGGATCGGAGCGATCGACCGGCAGGATTTGTGACAATTTCGCAACAGCACCATACAAGCTGGAAACAGGGTGGAGGCCGGCACTTGCAGGCCCCCACCCTCTTATCAAGCCGCTTGCGTGGTTAGCGCTGCGGAACCCGGCTTACGCAGAAGCAAAACGGAGACGGCGGCGATCATGCACATCAGACCGGCAATCTGCAGCGCGGGCATATAGGTATCGAAGTCACTCTTGAAGAAACCGGCGCCAAAAGCCGCGGTGGCTGCCCCCAACTGGTGGCCGGCGAACACCCAGCCGAACACAAGCCCAGCTTTTTCGCGACCGAAGTTTTCCGCGGCGAGCTTCACCGTCGGCGGCACAGTCGCCACCCAGTCCAGCCCGTAGAAAACGGCAAAGACAGAAAGCTCAACAAAGCTGAAGCCTGAGAATGAGAGATAAAGCAGCGAAAGACCCCGCAAGCTGTAAAACCAGAACAGCAGAAAGCGATTGTCGAACCGGTCGGAAAGCCACCCGGCGAAAATCGTACCGAAGAAATCGAAAACCCCGATCACCGCCAGCGTACCCGCCGCTGTCACCGCAGCCATGCCGAAATCGCCGCAAATCGAAATCCAGTGTGTCTGGATCAGGCCATTGGTCGAAAGGCCGCAAACAAAGAAGGTGCCAAAAAGCACCCAGAAGACGAGGTTGCCCGACACGCTTTTCAGCGTCACCAGCGGCGATGCCAGCGTGGCGAGGAGATTGTGGTCCTGCTTGACCGGCTTTGCCACGACTGTCTCGCCATAGGCAGGCAGCCCGACATCGGCGGGGTGGTCACGCATTAAAAACAGGACGAGGACCATGGCCGCGGCAATCACCGCAACAGATAGCGTCAACGCGGTTCGCCAGCCATAGGCTTCCGTCAGCGCCGCAAGCACCGGCAGGAAAAGCAGCTGGCCGGTGGCATTGCTCGCCGTCATCAGGCCGATCACCAGTCCACGACGCTTGGAAAACCAGCGTGTCGCCACGGTGGCGCCCAATACCAGTGCGGTCATGCCGGTGCCGACGCCGATCACCACGCCCCAGAGCAGCAGCAATTGCCACACCTCAGTCATGAAGAATGACGCGACGATGCCGCCCATGATCAAGGCCAGGGCAGTGGACACCACCTGCCGGATGCCGAAATGATTCATGAAAGCGGCGGCAAAGGGCCCAAGCAGACCGAACAGCACAAGCCTGACGGCCATGGCCGAAGAAATATCGGCAATATCCCAGCCGAATTCCTGGTGCAGCGGCTGGATCATCACCCCCGCCGATCCCATCGCGCCGGCGGTCGCAAGCATGGTGAGGAAGGTGGTGGCTGCAACGAGCCAGCCGTAATGCAGGTTTCTGGCGGCCATCCAGCTGGCGAGGCGTGCGGATATCATGTTCAAATTTCCCTTAAAGCGCGATTGCCTGACTTCTCTACTTATCCAATTTACGGGTATATGCCCGCGTTAAAATCAAAAAAATTACAGCGCTTCCAGCAACTGCTGCAATTGCGCTGTTTTGTCGGGCCCCAACCGGGCCTCGATATCATCCTGCACCCGATCCCAAAGCGGAGCCCCCGCCTCTAAAATCGCATGACCCTCCTCGGTAACGGAGAGCATCGCTTCCCGCTGATCCTCGCCGTGGCCTATAGCGACCAGACCCATCCGCGCCAACACTTTTGCATTGCGGCCAACGGTGGAGCGATCCAGCTCCACCCGGGCGGCCAGATCCGTGAGCGAGACCGGCGCCGTTCGATTGATATTCCGCAGCAGGCTAAACTGAGCGATATTCACACCAAGCGGTGCCAGCGCCTCGTCATAATAGGACGAGACCTTGCGGGATGCTTTGCGCAACAGGATACAGTGGCAGTGACTGTTTGACATGACACCGGGTATATACCCGCAGATTGTCGGACGCAAGACCTCCCCGGCGATTGTTGTACGGAGTCGCCCAATCTGACCGGGAGTCACAAAAATGTCCTCAGTACTTTTTGATCACTCCAGGTGTAAATCAAATATTGTCTTTCGCCGGCATATTGAATGTGCCAACACGAAGTACCTTAGTTTTATCTTTCTAGCAAAAAATTCTCAACTGAAATTCTAAAATCAATATTCTACTTCATACAAGAATAAACGCAACGAATTATGCTAAGTTTTACTTGGTTCCTTACTTTTATATTCTATTTTGCAGTTTTCACCAATGCCACCTCATGATGAAAGAATATCCGACGGCCACCGCCGAAACAATTGCCGTCAAAATGAGCGTTCAGACTGCTGCGTGTCAAGCCGTCATCACCCGCGGGCTAGATTTGCGGTGGAACCTGCATCACGGGCGCAAATCTATGGCGCAAGAGTCTGCGCACTAAATAGCCCCCGAAGGGCAGGACATGCTCCCCCAATTAGTTAAGTGTGTAGGAGTAGTGTCGGCATTATGACTAGCATCGAGCATAAGATTGAGGCCCTCTCCGGGCCTGAACGACGGTGGCGCTGGAGCACGGCGGAGAGATTGGCCATCATTCAAAAACCTACGAGGCTGACGCGACGGTGAGCATCGTGGCCCGTCGCCATGGCATTCAGCCGAACCAGTTGTTCGCCTGGCGCAGGCTGACGTCTCAAGGCGCGTTGACGGCGACGACCGCCGAAGAGGAGGTTGTTTCGGCATCCGAATATCGGGCGCTTCAGGCCCAGGTGAAGGAGTTGCAGCGTCTGCTAGGCAAGAAGACGATGGAGAGCGAAATCCTCATGGAAGCCCTCGAAATCGCCGGGGCCCAAGAAAAACGGATGTTGCGCTCGATCTCTCTTCCGAGGGGAATTTTGGAATGAAGGCCGTCTGCTAAACTCTAGGTGTCGCCCGGTCGAATATCGCTGCGCGTGCCACAGCCTCCTTTCCAGAGCCAAAGGACGCCCACACTCCCGGATTGGAAACTGGTGGAGGATATCAAGGCCATTATCGCCGACATGCCCACCTACGGCTATCGGTGTGTCCATGCCATCCTGCGCCGCAACGCCCGGAAGGACGGGCGCTCGTGGCCCAATGCCAAGCGCGTTTACCGAGTCATGAAGCTGCACAATCTGCTGTTGGTGCGCCACACCGAAGCGGTCGATGATCGGCTCCATGACGGTCAGGTCGCTGCCGAACGTTCGAACATTAGATGGCGCTCCGACGGCTTCGAGATCGGCTGCGACAACAATGAGAAGGTCCGGGTCGCCTTCGCCCTCGATTGCTACGACCGTGAGGCAACCGCCCATGTCGCCACCACCGAAGGCGTCAAGAGCCAGGACATGCAGGACCTCGTGATCACCGCCGTGGAGAACCGTTTCGGCCGCATCAACATGCTGTCTGAGCCCATCGAATGGGTCACCCAGGGACACCGCGTCCTTGCTCCGCGACATCGGCATGGAACCGTGCACGACACCGGTGCGCAGTCCCCAATCGAACGGCATGGCCGAGGCCTTCTTGAAAACATTCAAGCCCGATTATGTCGCGGTGAACCCCACCCCGGATGCCGAAACCGTTATGGCGCAACTGCCGTTCCGGTTCGAGCATTACAACAATCTTCGCCCGAACAGTGCTTTAGGATATCAATCCGCGCGCGAGTTCATCAGCTCGCAATCTAAAGCCTGAGCATGTCCGGTCTTTTGGGGGCAACTCCAGCAAGAGTCAGCGCACGATTGCGCATTCTTTATCGAAAAGATCGATAGGACGTCCAAGTGCTTGGTTGTAAACGCTTTGATGACTATCCAATCGTCTTGTCTATCTTGACAAGGAAGGACTCTGTGGAGGACATCACATCCTAACTCATTGTGATTTCCGGTATGACGGCAATCCAGCTCTTCAGCATTGGGCAGGTCCTTTCAGGGACTTCTCCGACATGTAGTTCCTTCCAGGGATTATCGACGTAGCTATTGATCGCCCCCCAGTAACTCAGTTAGTCGAAATGCCAGAACCCAAGAAAACTATTCAAAGTACTATAAAAGTGGTACAAAAGGCACACCCCTTGGTTGTAGCTTGCATTCAATTTGTGAAAAGTGAGTCCGTCTCGAGCTCTTCAAGTCGAGCTAGTTTGGAGCGAAAGTGATGCCAGAATTTGTACCAGAC
>NZ_JBQYSN010000076.1:0-23480 GCF_052686535.1 Agrobacterium sp. DKPNP3
GGCTTCGAGATCAACTTTCTCGGCCTCGTGGCCGGCATCGATTTTACCCGGCCGGGCGTGAAGATCCCGGGGCTCGGTTATTTCGGCGTGGCGGGCATCAGGGCTTGAGCCATCACGTTTCGATGGCCTGAGCGGCGCGTCTGGCGCGGATGCTCTGGGCGATGAAGACCCGTGACAGGCCGTGATAAAGCGGTTCGCGAGAAAAGAGCCGAGACGTGAGATATCCCAGCATCGATGCGGCCATAATGGGTATGACGCCCTCATGATTGCCGGTCATTTCGAGAATGATGACAAAGGCTGTCATCGGAGCCTGAACCACGCCAGCGAAATATCCCGCCATGCCGACGATGGCGCCAAGGCCGATGCTGGTGCCGAGCAAGCCCGCCATGGTGCTGCCGAAACCCGCACCGACCGACAGCGATGGCGCGAAAATGCCGCCGGGGATGCCAGACATCATGGCCAGGAAAGTCGCCGCCAGCTTTTCGATAAAGAAGAAGGCTGGCGCAGCCTCCCCCTCTATCGCCGCATGGGCCTGCTCGTAACCGGTTCCGAACGTCGCGCCACCTGTTGCGATGCCGATGGCGGCGGAAGCAAGGCCGCAAGCTGCCGCAACAGCGAGCATCCGCTTCAGCGGCATGGTCTGGGCGAAACGGCGGATACGCGCAGAGAGGCGCAAAGCACCAGCGCTGAAAAGAGCGCCGAATGCACCACCGCCGACACCGCAGATCAGCACCAGCAGCCAGTCCATCGTCGTTTTCGCCATGACAGAGCTGGTGCCGAAATAGGTATAGCTGCCCACCAGAGCCAGCGAGGCGATGCCCGACAGGATGACGGCCGTCAGCACAAGGCCGTTGGCGCGGGATTCATAAGTCTTGCTCATTTCCTCGATGGCAAAGACGATGCCTGCGAGCGGTGTGTTGAAGGCCGCCGCTATGCCCGCCGCCGAGCCGGCGAGGATGAGACCCTTTGCCTGCGCCATACCGCCCCAGCGGGCGGCCTGCAGCATGATGGAGGCCCCGACCTGAACGGTCGGTCCTTCACGGCCAATCGACGCTCCGGACAATAGACCGGCGACCGTCAGCACAACCTTGCCAAAAGCAAGCTTCAGCGACAGAAGCCGCGAACGATCCGCGTCGTCGCGCAGGTGCCGGGCGGCGATGGCCTGTGGAATGCCGCTACCGCCGGCATTGGGGAAAACCGTGATCGCGAGCCAGGCGCAAAGAGTGAAGCCGAGGGGCGTGATGATGAGCGGCAGCAGAAACGCCCATTTGCCTGAGGACGTCGCTGCGAAGAAAAGGTGCTGGGCGCGGTCGGCCGCCCATGCGAAACCCACGCTGATAAGGCCGACGGCAATAGCCCCAACCCAGAAAACCGCCCTTGGCTTCCAAATCCGCCATGAACCCCAGACGACACGGGAACGGCGGAGCATTTTCAGCTTTTTGTAGTCAACGGGCATGGCGGTCCAGATCGGTGATTTCGGTACACAAGGGTAGGACGGCCTTTTATCTGCCTGGATATCCAGCTTTGCAAGTTTTGCGTTTGACTCTTTTCAGGAGGTGAAAGAAGATGTGCATCGCAAATGCAACGCATGGAGAGTCAAGATGAAAACCGCAACATTGCCTTCACTGCGTGTTACCGCCGATTTTCGTGAAGCTGCAGAAAGTGTGCTGAAGGATGGTGAAACACTGTCGTCCTTCGTTGAAAACTCTGTAAGGCGGGAAGTTGAAATCCGTAAATCGCAGGCGGAGTTCATTGCACGTGGGCTGGCGTCACTTGAGGAATCCAAACGCACGGGGATTTTTTATTCCGCCGAAGAGGTCCATGCGGAACTGCGGGCGATGCTCGCAGCCAAGAAAGCTGAGCGCGGCCAGTGACGTTCAATCTTCGGTATACGATTGCAGCCAGAGCAGACATAACCCGGCTATATAATTTTCTACTGGAAAAGGATTTTTCGACGGCAGAAAAAGCCGTGGACCGCATTATTTCGACGATTGAGGGACTGAGCGAATTTCCTTTCGCAACGCGCAAGGCGCCTGGGGACAACGCACTCTTACGGGAACTGATCGTTCCGTTCGGATCTTCCGCTTACATCGTCCTCATTCAAATCGAAGATGCGGAAACGGTCTCCATCCTCGCAATCCGCCACCAGCGCGAGGACGATTACCATTGATCCTCACCGGTCGCTGACGGCCGCGCGCGGGTTTACCCACGGCTCCTGATTGGAGCGCGGCAGCGGGGTTTTGCCGAGAATGTGGTCCGCCGCCTTTTCGCCGGTCATGATCGACGGGCCGTTCAGGTTACCATAGGTCACATGCGGGAAGATCGAGCTGTCTGCAACGCGCAGGCCCTCCACACCAATCACGCGGCATTCGGGATCGACAACCGCCATTGGGTCGTTCCTGTCGCCCATGCGGCAGGTGCCGCAGGGGTGGTAGGCGCTTTCCAGATGCTCGCGCAGGAAGGCGTCAATCTGCTCATCGGTCTCTATATTTTCACCGGGCTGGATTTCCGGCCCGCGAAAATCATCAAAAGCCTTCTGGCCGAAGATTTCGCGCGTGAGGCGCACGCAATGGCGGAATTTTTCCCAATCCTCGGGGTGACTCATATAGTTGAAGCGAATGACGGGCTCGTCTGAGGGATCGGCGGAGCGCAGCGTGACGTTGCCGCGTGATTTCGACAGATTGTAGCCGACATGCGCCTGAAAACCATGGCTTTTCGCCGCCGCCTTGCCGTCGTATGAAATGGCGACGGGCAGGAAATGATACTGTATATCCGGCTGCTTGAGACCAGGGGCGGAGCGCAGGAAGGCACAGGCCTCGAACTGGTTGGAGGCACCGAGGCCGCCTTTCGATAGCAACCATTGCGCACCGGCAACGCCCTGCCAGAACCAGGGCAGCCACGAATAAAGCGACACCGGCTTGGTGGACACCTGCTGGAAATAAAACTCCATATGGTCTTGAAGATTTGCGCCGACGCCGGGGCGATCCGCCTTCACTTCGATGCCCATGTCTTTCAGATGCGCGGCGGGGCCGATGCCCGACAGCATCAGCAGCTTCGGCGAATTGAAGGAGGAAGCCGAAACGATGACCTCGCGACCCGCCTTGATGGTCTCCACCACACCCCTGCGCTCGATTTCGACACCCACGGCGCGACCGTTCTCGATGACCACCTTGCGGGCGAAACCGTTGACCAGCGTGACATTGCCGCGCTTCAGCGCCGGTTTCAGATAGGCGTTCGCGGCGGACCAGCGGCGGCCATTGTGAATGGTCTGCTCCATCAGGCCAAAGCCTTCCTGTTTGGAGCCGTTATAGTCATCGGTCAGTTCAAACCCCGCCTGCGCGCCCGCCTGAATGAAGGCGTGGAAAAGCGGGTTGCTGACCGGCCCGCGCTGCACATGCAACGGTCCATCCGTGCCACGCCAGCCTTCTTCGCCGCCATGGCTGTGTTCCATGCGCTTGAAATAAGGCAGCACATCCGCATAGGCCCAGCCCTGCGCGCCTAGCTCTTCCCAGCGGTTGAAATCCTCGGCATGACCGCGCACGTAAACCAGGCCGTTGATGGAGGAGGAGCCGCCGATGACCTTGCCGCGAGGGGCGGTGATGCGGCGATTGTTGAGATTGGGCTCGGGTTCGGAGAGATAACCCCAATTGTAGCGCTTCATGCTCATCGGCCAGGCAAGTGCTGCCGGCATCTGGATGAAGGGGCCGAAATCGGAACCGCCGGCCTCGATGACGATGACGGAATAGCGACCGTCTTCCGACAGGCGGTAGGCGATGGCGGAACCTGCGGAGCCGGAGCCGACGATGACGTAATCTGCTTGCATTGTTTGCTCTCTCCGATGAGCGGTTGTTCCGATTAATTGACTGTCAGTAGGTGCGGGAAACCCCATCCGCCGAGCCCATTAATAAGGCGCTTCCACCTTCCCCGTGCTCACATACACCGTCTTCAACTCGCTATAATGCTCCAGCGCCGCCGCCGAATTCTCGCGGCCGAAGCCGGATTGCTTGGAGCCGCCGAAGGGGATTTCCACCGGGCAGAGATTGTACGTATTGATCCACAGCGTCCCGGCTTCCAGCCCATCCACCACCCGGTGGGCGCGGGCGAGGTCGGCGGTGAAGACGCCGCCGGCCAGCCCGAATTCGGTGGCGTTGGCGCGGGCGAGAACCTCTTCCTCGTCGTCAAAATCCAGCACGCACATCACAGGGCCGAAGATTTCCTCACGGGCGATGGTCATCTCGTCAGTCACATCGGCGAACACGGTCGGCTGTACATAGGCGCCTTCGCCAGAGACATTGTTGGGGATGCCGCCGCCGGTGATAAGCGTCGCGCCTTCCGCCTTGCCCTTTTCAATGTAGGACAGAACCTTCTCCTGCTGGGCCTTGGAGACCAGCGGGCCGAGATGCGTGGCATGGTCTAGCGGATCGCCAAGGATCATTGCTTCCGTGCGGCTTTTCAGGTTTTCGAGGAAGCGGGCCTTTGCCTTTTTCTGCACGAAAACCCGCGTGCCGTTCGAACAGACCTGACCGGACGAATAGAAATTGCCGAGCATCGCACCGCCGACAGCGCTTTCGATATCGGCGTCGTCAAAGACGATCAGCGGCGACTTGCCGCCAAGTTCCATGGTGACATGCTTCAGATGCCCCGCAGCGGCAGCGGCAACCTTGCGACCGGTCGGCACCGAGCCGGTGAGAGAAACCTTGGCGACATCGGGATGATTGACGAGCAGCGGGCCAGTGTCGCGATCACCCTGGATGACGTTAAAGAGACCCTTTGGCAGCCCGGCTTCGATCAGGATTTCGGCAATCTTCAGGGCACCGAGCGGGGTGTTTTCCGAGGGCTTGAAGACCATGGCATTGCCGGCGACGAGTGCGGGGGCTGCCTTCCAGCAGGCGATCTGCTGCGGATAGTTCCACGCGCCGATGCCGACGCAGACGCCGAGCGGCACACGTTTCGTATAGGCGAAATCGCCGCCGAGCGGGATGTAATCGCCATTCAGCGCGGAAGGCGCGATGCCGCCGAAAAATTCGAAGGCATCCGCACCCGAGGTCGGGTCGGCGACAATCGTTTCCTGAATGGGCTTGCCCGTATCCAGCGTCTCCAGCGTCGACAGCGCCTCGTTGCGTTCGCGCATGATATCGGCGGCGCGCTTGAGGATGCGGCCGCGGGCCATGGGGCTCATCGCCGCCCATTCCTTCTGGGCGCGTTTTGCCGAGGCGATGGCACGCTCGACGATGGCGGGCGTTGCCGCATGCAGACGTGCAATCACCTCGCCGGTAGCCGGAAAGATGCTCTCGATGACAGTGCCGGCATTGTCCTCGACATAGTCGCCGTCGATGAAATGCGAGGCTTTCGGCTGCGCCTTAAGCGGCGTGGCGATGGTCATATCGAAGTCTCCTAAAGAGTGCGGATGGACGGCTTGGCGCGCTGTCCATCGGGAAATGATTTGAGCTGCATGTCGAAATAGTCCTCGACAAGTGCCGGGGCGGAAGCGATGCCGAGTGGGGCGGACCGCAGGCTGTGCCTGATGTAAAGCCCGTCAATCAGCGCCGCCGCCCCTTCCGCAATGCGCGCGGCGTCGTCCGGAGGGCAGAGCCGGTTCAGGCTTGCCATGAGATTGGACCGGAGACGGCGGGAATAAATCACCAGCAGGCGGCGGGTTTCTTCCGAGCGCTGCGCCTCGACATAAAATGCAAGCCATGCCGCCACGGTCTCGGGTGTGAACTGGTCGCTCTGGAAGGAGACATGCACGATGGCACTCAGCCGCTCGCGCGGGCCGGAAGCGCGGCTCAACGCCGCCACGGCGTCGCACCTGAGGTCGCGCAAGAGGCTGCGGATGGTTTCCAGCAGGAGCTGCTGCTTGCTGCCGAAATAATGGTGCGCAAGAGCCGCCGACACCCCCGCTTCGCGGGCGATGTCAGACATTGTCACATTCAGCGAACCATGGTGGCCTATGGTGCGTAATGCCGCATCCACCAGCGCCCTGCGGCGCAGAGGCTCCATTCCGATCTTGGGCATCGTCGTCTCCTTGATGAAGCGCAAACTATTCTTGATTGATCGATCAATCAATAAAAAATGCGCCATTTTATGTCGCTGATTTGCGATGGATCATGTTTTCCTCCGCCGAGAGGTGACAGTTTCACGCCAACAGGCCGGCGGCGCGAAGCGATGTCGTCGCCCTGCTCACAGGGGAAAAACTAAACCGTGATATACCGCGAATTGGGAACAGGATGCGTTTCGTGCTATTATGGCCGCTGATACAAATTTCGCTGGAAGCGGCGCCAGACGAAAGACGATAAAAAAGCCCGCCAAAGACCACGACGGCAAGCGATCCGAAAATGGAACGACGCACCGATCGCAGTGTTTAAAGAAGGGAGTGATATGCATGCCCATGGTAACAGTATCGATTTCCCCGGAACAGGCAGCAAGAATGCGCGAAGCCGTGAACTGCGGCGCTTATGCATCCGGCAGCGAGGTGGTTCGCGAGGCGTTGCGTCTTTGGGCGGCTTCCACCGCGCATGGCGCCGGCACCTCGCGGCAGGATGCCGACGCTGACCGAGAGCGCCTGGATGTGGCCGATCTTTATGCCGCCCACAGCGCACACGCGCGCCGAGCCTGATCTTCAGCGTAGCAACCCCTTGATATAAAAGGGTTTGCAACAAAAACTTCACGAAAGCTTCACAGTGATGAAAGCTTTTGTTGACCTGTGATCTGCGATTGTTCGTCCAAAAATAATGGGCCTCGTGGCTTAAAGCCCGGGGAAGGACAGGAGCGGAGACAAAATGCAGGCCGTCACGCTGGAGAACGATGCCATCAGGCGCTTCGCTTCCGGGCACATGTTTCCTATGGCAAAGCTGGTGCTGGAAACGGCATTTCAGCCGATTGTCGAAGCAACGACAGGCACGATTTTCGGTTATGAATCGCTGATGCGCGGCCATGACCGGCTGGGTTTTCCCAATCCGCTGGCGCTTCTCGATCAGGCTGCTGCCGATGGCGAGCTGAAGGCCTTCGAGCAGATGCTCGCAAGCAGGGCTCTGGCGAAATTTTCCACCCTGCCCGACTTCTCCTCCGCCACGCTTTTCCTCAATCTCGATGTGCGGCTCATTCCGCATGGCGATGTCATTCTCGACAAGCTCGTCGGCCATCTGGCCCGTGCAGGCATTCCCGCCTCCTCCATCTGCTTTGAGCTCTCCGAACGGTTCGACAATACCAGCGTCCCTGAATTCACGTCGCTGATCGCCCGCATGCGCAAGGAAGGTTTCAAGCTGGCGATCGACGATTTCGGCGCCGGCCACGGCGAAATGAAGCTGCTCTGCGACTTCCCGCTGGATTACCTCAAGATCGACCGGCATTTCATTTTCGGGCTCGACCATCAGCCCCGCAAGCAGCACCTCGTGCGCAACATCGTCAACATCGCCCATGTTCTCGGCGTGCGCGTGATTGCCGAGGGCATCGAAACCGAAGCGGAATTTCTTACCTGCCGCGAATTCGGCGTCGATCTCGTGCAGGGCTGGCTGATCGCCAAGCCGACGGTCTTTACCAGCGAATTGCCAGAGAGTTTCCCGCACCTGAACCGCATGGGCGTGGCGCGGCGCAACAGCCAGACGCTGGACGAGATTTTGATCCGTCGCGAGATCGAGCGCCTGCCCACCGTTTTCGAACATGACAGCGTCGACAGCGTGTTCGAGCTGTTCCGCAGAAATCCGCAGCAGGCCTTCTTCCCGGTTCTCAACGCCAATGGCGAACCGCGCGGCGTCATCAACGAATATCACCTGAAGGAATATATCTACCGGCCCTTTGGCCGCGACCTGCTCAAGAACAAGATCTATGAGCGCACCATTTCCCATTTCGTCGATCCCGCGCCGATCGTCGGTCTCGATGCGGACGCGGACCAATTGATGAACATGTTCGCCAGCATGGGCGGCAGCGCCTGCATCATCCTCACCGAAAACATGCGTTATGCCGGAATCGTCTCGGCCGCTTCGCTGATCAAGGTCATCAATGAAAAGCAGCTGAAGATGGCGCAGGACCAGAACCCCCTGACCGCGCTGCCGGGCAACCGGGCGATTGGCGGCTTCATTGCCGACAGCTGCAGTGACGGCGACGAGACGCGCTTCTTCTGCTATTGCGACTTCGACAATTTCAAGCCCTTCAACGACAAATACGGCTTCAACGCCGGTGACCACGCCATCACCCTGTTTTCGGCGCTGATGCGGCGTTACTTTTTCGCCGGGGACTGCTTCCTTGGCCATATTGGCGGCGACGACTTTTTCATTGGCGTGCGTGACTGGTCCGTCGAAGAGCTGACGGAAATACTCGGGCGGCTGCTCAGCGATTTCCACGATGACGTCGCCGGGCTCTATTCCGACGAAGACCGGGCCGCCGGATGCATGAAGGGACAGGACCGCAACGGCAATGAGCGAGACTTCGCACTGCTGCGGTGCTCCATCGGCGTTCTGACCCTGCCGAAGGGATCGATTATCGCGAATCCCGAACGGATCGGCAGCGAGATTGCCGGCGTCAAGGCGGCGGCGAAAGAGAACGAAAGCGGCCTCGTTGTCCAGGTCTTCAACGAGACAAATTGATAACAGCGACAAACGGCCTTCTTCCATCGCGCGTCCATCTGACCTACATCTTGAGGCATCGCTGATACGCAAGGAGGTGCCCCTGGCCATGCCCGACACGACGACCCTGCCCGAAACAATGCGCTTCATTGACCTGCCGTCCCATGGTGGCCCGGAGGTCATGACGATGTCGGAAGCGCCGCTGCCGAGGCCCGCAAAAGGCGAGGTTCTGCTGAAGGTCGAAGCGGCTGGGGTCAATCGCCCCGACGTCGCACAACGACAGGGCACCTACCCTCCGCCAAAAGATGCAAGTCCGATCCTGGGTCTCGAAGTTGCCGGAGAGGTGGTTGCGCTGGGCGAAGGGGTCACTGAATTCAAGTTGGGCGACAAGGTCTGCGCACTCGCCAATGGCGGCGGTTATGCGCAATATTGCGCCGTTCCCGCCGGGCAGGCCCTGCCCTTTCCCAAAGGCTACGATGCCGTCAAGGCCGCCGCCCTGCCGGAAACCTTCTTCACCGTCTGGGCCAATCTGTTCCAGATGGCGGGCCTGACGGAAGGTGAGACCGTGCTCATCCACGGCGGCACCAGTGGCATCGGCACGACGGCGATCCAGCTTGCGAAAGCCTTTGGCGCGGAGGTTTATACAACGGCGGGCTCGGCGGAAAAATGCGAGGCCTGCGTGAAGCTCGGCGCCAAGCGCGCAATCAATTACCGCGATGAGGATTTCGCTGACGTCGTGAAATCCGAAACCGGCGGCAAGGGCGTCGATGTGGTTCTCGACATGATCGGCGCGTCCTATTTCGAAAAGAATCTTGCCGCACTCGCCAAGGACGGTTGCCTGTCCATCATCGCCTTCCTGGGGGGCGCCGTGGCCGAAAAGGTCGACCTACGCCCGATCATGGTCAAACGCCTGACCGTCACCGGCTCCACCATGCGGCCGCGCACTACCGACGAGAAGCGCGCCATCCGCGATGAGCTTGTCGAGCAGGTCTGGCCGCTCATCGAAAGCGGGCAGGTCGCACCTGTCATCAACCGGATCTTCACGCTTGACGAGGTCGTGGATGCGCACCGGCTAATGGAAAGCAGCAGCCATATCGGCAAGATCGTGATGCGGGTGTCGTGACGTTTGAGCAAGATCGTTGTTTTCATTGACAACACAGCAAAGTGTTGTCAAGAATAACAACATGAAGGCCGTTCTGCTCGAAAAGACGCGCAAAGTGATCAACGAGACGACCTTCTTTGAGGTTGTCCTGTGGCATCTGCCTGAGCCTGTTCCCGGAAGTCTTCACCCGTTCAAATATCGGCTGGCGCTGGTGATCAAAGGGGAATGTGTTCTGCGTTATGACAATGAACGCGGCAAAGGCGATCATCGTCACATGGACGGGCGTGAAGACACCATCGCCTTCACCACGCTCGAAGCCCTGTTCGATGCTTTTCAGGCGGATATGGAAAGGATTTTGTCATGACCGCACTCACCATCCGTCTCAGCACGATCAAGGATATCAAGAGCCGCTTTGTTGCCGCCGGTAATCTGGCCATGTCTGGAAAGCCGGTGGAGGCGAAACCGTCTGTCGAATTTTCAAGCTATGAGGACCTGCACCGCATTCTCGCGCCGCTTCGCCTTGCCATCGTCAAGGCTCTGGCCGGACAGGGACCGCTTTCTATCCGGGAGGTTGCCCGTCGGGTCGGGCGGGACGTACAGGCCGTTCATCGCGATGTGACGTCGCTCCTCCATGCGGGCATTATCGACCGGAACGAGGCTGGCATCGAGTTTCCATATGACAGCATCCACTTCGAATTCGACGTAAAGGCCGCAGACGCGGCATAGGTGCCGGGCGTCCCCCAAGAAGTAATCCCTCTTGCATTACTCACGAATCGTACTACCTTCTAGTTATGTTCAACGTATCGGAAGGAGGTGATCCAATGTCTAGTGAGATTTCGGTCTCTGGTGCAGGCAATGGAAAGGGTGGTTTTGCGACGGGGCAGCCCTCGTTGTAAATCTCTTTTGCCTTCGGAACGTTGAGAAACAGTCCCGGGTCTGTAAACAGGACCAAACTCATGGAAGGGTCGCTTAGGCGACCCTTTTCCGTTTCTGCGTATTTCTTCGAGTATTGGGGAGATCTGCGCCTCGAGTGCCGGTGCGGCAAGCTCTATGCTCGATGCTACTGGTGAAATGTCTCTTCCGTCATGCCGGGCTTGATCCGGCATTCAGCCGGCGCGCGGCTGCCCGACGAGAGGACTTCTTTCAGCCCAAGGACTTGGGCTGGCTGGATACCGGCTCAAGGCCGGCATGACGGAGAAGTGGGGGCAGCGACAAAATCATCGACCGCCAACTGCGGTCACCTCTCCCTACCTCTTCCCGAACACCTTCCACCGCGTCGGGCGGAACCGCAGTTCGGCGCCCACCGCCACGGCGGCGTTGAGCGGCACTTCGATTTCGAGGTGATAGGGCTCATGGCCGTTATTGGCGATGTCGATTTCGGCGATGCGGGTGCCGGCAAGGCGGCGACAGGTGGTGACCTTGCCGTAAAGCGCGTCCTTTTCGTCCGTCAGCACCACGTCTTCCGGCCGGAAGAACAATTCGCCCTCGCCTGCGCCGCTTTCATTTACGCCGATGCTCTCGCCCTGGAACAGCACATGGCCATCACGGATCGTGACCGGCAGGCTGGAGGATTCGCCGATGAAGGAGAAGACGAAGGGGGAGTTCGGCGTATCGTAGACATCGTCTGCCGTGCCGACCTGCTCGATCTTGCCCTGGCTCATGACGACGACGCGGTCCGCCAGTTCCAGCGCTTCTTCCTGATCATGGGTGACAAAGACGGTGGTGTGGCCCGTGCGGTCGTGGAATTCGCGCAGCCACCGGCGCAATTCCTTGCGCACCTTGGCATCGAGCGCGCCGAAAGGTTCGTCGAGAAGCAGTACCTTCGGCTCGATGGCGACGGCGCGGGCGAGCGCCACGCGCTGGCGCTGGCCGCCAGACAGCTGCGTGGGATAACGCTTTTCAAGGCCCGATAGATGCACCATGTCGAGAAGTTCGGACACGCGTTTGCGTATCTCGGCTTTCGGCGGGCGGCTGGCGGAAGGGCGTACCTTCAAGCCGAAGGCGATGTTGTCGGCCACCGTCATATGGCGGAACAGGGCGTAATGCTGGAACACGAAACCGACATTGCGCTCCTGCACCGTGCGGTGCGAGGCGTCTTCATCGCCGAAGAAAATCTGGCCCTGCGTCGGCTGCTCGAGGCCGGCGATGAGACGCAGCAGCGTGGTCTTGCCGGAGCCGGAAGGACCGAGCAGCGCAATCAGCTCGCCGGAGCGAATGTTGAGCGACACGTCGTTCAGCGCCGGAAAGCGATCAAACTGCTTGGTGATGCCGGAAACTTTCACTTCCATGAAGATGCCTTTCAATGCTTGCCGGCTGCGTTGCCCGCGCCAAAGCGTATTTCGAGAATGGTTTTGAGAACGAGGGTCACCAGAGCAAGACCGGCGAGCAGCGTCGCGACGGCGAAGGATGCGCCGATATTGTACTCATTATAGAGTATCTCGACATGCAGCGGCATGGTGTTGGTCTCGCCGCGAATATGGCCAGATACGACGGAGACGGCCCCGAACTCGCCCATGGCGCGGGCGTTGCAGAGCAGCACGCCATACAGCAGGCCCCATTTGATGTTCGGCAGCGTGACGTACCAGAAGGTCTGCCAGCCCGAGGCGCCAAGCGAAATCGCCGCCTCCTCATCGCCATTGCCTTGATCCTGCATCAGCGGGATGAGTTCACGCGCGACGAAGGGAAAGGTCACGAAGATGGTGGCCAGCACGATGCCCGGCACCGCAAAGAGGATCTCGATGCCGTAACTTTTCAGCCATGGCCCGAGCACGCTGTGGGCCGAAAAAAGGATGACATAGACCAGGCCGGAGATAACCGGAGAGATCGAGAATGGCAGGTCGATCAGCGTGATCAGGAACGCCTTGCCCTTGAACTCGAATTTCGCAATCGCCCAGGCAGCCATCACTCCGAAGATCAGATTGAGCGGCACCGAAATGGCGGCGACGAGCAGCGTCAGGCGAATGGCCGAGAGCGCGTCCGGCTCGACGATCGCCTCCCAGAAGCTTTCCGTGCCCTTGCGGAAGGCTTCGAAGAAGACCGAAACCAGCGGCAGGACGAGAAAGGCGGCGAGGAAGACAAATGCAATGGCGATGAGCGCCAGTCGCGCGGCCAAGCCTTCACTGGCGGGGTCGCGGAACGGTCGCGGCGTGGCACGGGATGCGGTGTCAGACATATCCGTACCTCCTGCGGCTCCAGGCCTGAATGAGATTGATGAGGAACAGCATGGCAAAGGAGATGATCAGCATGATGGTGGCGATGCCGGTGGCCGCCGCATAATTGAACTCCTCCAGCCGGATAACGATGAGGAGCGGCGCGATTTCCGACACGTACGGAATATTGCCGGCAATGAAGATGACCGAGCCGTATTCGCCCACGCCGCGCGCAAAAGCGAGCGCGAAACCGGTGAGGATGGCGGGTGTGAGGCTCGGCAGCAGAATGCGGGTGATGGTCTGGAAACGGTTGGCGCCAAGCGTTGCCGCCACCTCCTCCACCTGCCGGTCGATCTCCTCCATGACCGGCTGCACCGTGCGCACCACGAAGGGCAGGCCGATGAAGATCAGCGCGATGACGATGCCGGTCGGCGTGAACGCGATCTTGATGCCGAAAGGTTCAAACAGCGAACCGACCCAGCCGCGATTGGCGTAAAGCGCCGTCAGCGCAATACCCGCGACCGCCGTTGGAAGCGCAAAGGGAAGGTCGACAATGGCATCCACGAAGCGGCGGCCGGGAAAACGGTAACGCGTGAGAACCCAGGCAACAATGACGCCGAAGACCACATTGACCAATGCGGCAAGGAACGCCGTGCCGAAGCTGACCCGCAGCGCATTCAGCGTACGGCTATCCGTGGCAATCGCAATGAAATCTGCAAAACCGAGTTTCGCCGTGGACCAGACAAGGCCGCCAAGCGGAATAAGAATGATGAGAAACAGGTAGGTGACGGTGTAACCAAACGTCAGGCCGAAGCCCGGTATGACGCTCGATTGCCGCCACTTCCACCTGCTCCCGGAAATATTATTGCTCATCAAGGCTCCGGATAATCTTAGTTTTTGAACATTTCCGGGACAGTCAACCGAGGTCTGCCTGTCCTGGAGGTGCTCTCTGGGAGCCGGTATTCCCCCGGCGCTTATTATAAAGTATCGACCGGCATGGCGTCCGGTCGATCAGCTTCTGATTTGTCTTGTCCCATGGGACAGGGTGACGACGCTTCACCCCATCATCCGCTTACTTCGCGGGCTTGTAAATCTGGTCGAAGATGCCGCCGTCACCAAAATGTTCCGGCTGCGCCTTGGCCCAACCGCCGAAGATCGGGTCGTCAATGGTGACGAGCTTGATATCGGGCAGCTGCTTCAGCAGGTCCTTGGAGACAACGGCCGGGTTCGACGGACGATAAAAGTGTTTCGCCGCAATATTCTGGCCCTCGTCGGAATAGAGATATTGCAGATAGGCTTCGGCCGCCTTGCGGGTGCCCTTGGCGTCGACATTGGCGTCAACCACGGCGACCGGCGGCTCGGCAAGGATCGAGATCGGCGGAACGACGATATCGAAGGCGTCAGCACCGAATTCCTGGCCGGCCAGATAGGCTTCGTTTTCCCAGGCGAGCAGCACGTCGCCGATCTGGCGCTGTGCGAAGGTGACCGTGGAGCCACGGGCGCCGGTGTCGAGAACCGGAGCGCGCTTGTAGAGTTCGCCGACATAGGCCTTGATCTTGTCCTGGTCACCCTTGAACTCTTCATTCGCCCAGGCCCAGGCCGCCAGATAGTTCCAGCGCGCACCGCCCGAGGTCTTCGGGTTCGGCGTCACGATCTGCACGTCGCCCTTCACCAGATCGCCCCAATTATGGATGCCCTTGGGGTTGCCCTTGCGAACGAGGAAAACGATGGTGGAGGTGTAAGGCGAGGAATTATGCGGCAGGCGGCCGCGCCAGTCCTTGTTGACCTTGCCGGAGTTCTGGACGATGGCGTCAATGTCGCTCTGCAGCGCCAACGTCACGACGTCGGCTTCCAGGCCGTCGATCACCGAACGGGCCTGCTTGCCGGAGCCGCCATGCGATTGCTGGATCGTGACGTCTTCGCCGGTGTCGGCCTTCCACTTCTTGGCGAAAGCCTCGTTGAAATCCTTGTAAAGTTCACGGGTGGGATCATAGGACACGTTCAGCAGTTTGGTCTGCGCGGCGGCCGAGCCAGCTGCGCCAAGTGCCAGTGAGAGGCTGAGCGCGACAACGCTCAAACCGGACAGAAGCTTGGACATCGGTATTCCCTCCTGATTGCGATGGCTTAACTCTACTGGTTGAGTAGAGTTGGTCAATGAGGCCGAATACGATCGAAAAAGTGTTTCCCTTGAGCGTTTCCACGGGCAACAAATACAGCGCAGCATAAGCGAAAGGCGCAACAAGCGTCGTGTAAAACTTTGCCGGATGCAAAAGCGTTTCACATTTTTGCCGGTTTTTTGCCGCGACCGCGAAAAATATTAGGGGGTTTTAGACGATTTTTTCGTTTGGAAGGAACGAGGCAGGGGGATCATTACAAACTCCTCATCCGTCATTTCGGCCTTGAGCCGGAATCCAGCCAGCCCAAGTCCTTGGGCTGAAGGAGTCGTTTCGCCGCGCAGACGCGCGTCAGCTGGATTCCGGCTCAAGGCCGGAATGACGGACAGGTTGAGAGCCCTCGTTGCAAACTCTCGACAGCGAAACGTGAAAAAGACGAGTGTCAGGCTGTCAAAAGCTCGGGCACTTCCACCCCAGCCACCGCATCTGCAACGGTGGTGTTAAAAAGGATGTTACGTGTCGCATCGGCCACCCGGGCAAAGACGTGACGGATCTCGCACTGCTTCTCACCGTCACAGTCCTCACAGCGGCGATAGGCGGTCTGGGAGAGGCAAGGCAGAGGAGCAAGGGGGCCGTCGATGAGCCGCAGCACCTCGCCGAAGGTGATATCATCCGCCGGGCGCGCCAGAAGATAACCACCCTGCTTGCCGCGCCGGCTCTCGACAAGGCGTTCCTTCTTCATTTCGAGAAGGATCTGCTCCAGAAACTTTTTCGGAATGGCCTGTTCGCGGGCAATGTCGGAAATCTGCACAGGGTAGCCGCCGTCGGCCTTTGCCAGCGAAAGGAGCGCCCTCAGCGCATATTTTGCCTTCTGCGAAATCATCGTAAAACCAGTAGATCACAAGCCCGAATACCCGGCAATCACGGCTTAGCGCAGAAGTTGTCACAATTCAAATCCAGGCTGCGAACAAAGTGAACGGGCATCTTTTGCTCATAGCACGCGCGCGAGAGGCATTTTTGCTCTGAAGTGCAGCGCACAAAGACTGTCATTTCTCGTCCAAGAGGCCGATTTCAACAATAATCGGCCATGGAAATCCCGGACGTGACAATGAACATCAATTCAGCGACCATTAATTCAGTAAATGCCTCTGCCGATGCCGCTTCCCTGGACGCCACGCTTACCGGGCTCGATCTGGCGGGTCGGCTCTCGTTTATCGCCGGCCTTGGCGGGCGCGCGGTCTTCACGACCAGCCTTGGCATCGAGGATCAGGTCATCACTGCCGCTATCGGCACCCATCGCCTGCCGATAGACGTTGTCACGCTGGAAACCGGCCGTCTTTTCAAGGAAACCGTCGATCTCATCGATGAAACCGAGGAGCGTTTCGGCATCGAAATCCGTCGTTTCCGTCCCGAGCAGGACGATATCGACGCCTATGCCGAAAAATACGGACTTAATGGTTTTTACGAAAGCGTTGAAGCGCGCCACGCCTGCTGTCATGTCAGAAAGCTGATCCCGCTCGGCAAGGCGCTTGATGGTGCCGCCTTCTGGATCACCGGCCTCCGCCGCGGCCAGTCGGGCAATCGCGCCACGACGCCGTTCGCCGAATTCGATGCGGATCGCAATCTCATCAAGATCAACCCTTTGGCTGATTGGGATATCGATCTCATCAAGGCGCATGTCGCCGAGGAAAACATTCCCGTCAATCCGTTGCATCAGCGCGGTTACCCGTCCATCGGCTGCGAGCCGTGTACGCGCGCCATCAAGCCCGGCGAGCCTGAGCGCGCCGGACGATGGTGGTGGGAAAATGACGAGAAGCGCGAATGCGGTCTTCACGTCGCCGGTGCGGAGCAGACCTCCGCTACCTCCGCCATCCCGCAACGATAATCATTCAGTACATTCCCGGAGTTCACAATGTCCAACGCAGTCCACGAGACGGACAGCAAGAATACTGTCGCATCCAAGCCGCCGCTCGATCCCCATCTGAAGGCGCTTGAAAACGAAGCTATTCATATCTTTCGCGAAGTCGCAGCCGAATTCGACAAGCCCGTGATGCTCTATTCCATCGGCAAGGATTCCTCCGTGCTGCTGCATTTGGCGCGCAAGGCCTTCTTCCCCGGGCGCATTCCCTTCCCGCTGCTGCACGTCAATACCGGCTGGAAGTTCAAGGAAATGATCGAATTCCGCGACAATATCGTCAAGGAATATGATCTCGAACTGATCTCCCACACCAATCCGCGCGGCGCGGCGGAAAACATCACGCCCTTCACCCATGGCTCAGCGCTTTACACCGACATCATGAAGACGGAAGCGCTGCGTCAGGCGCTGGATGCCGGCCAGTTCGACGCCGCCTTTGGCGGTGCGCGCCGTGACGAGGAGGCGAGCCGCGCCAAGGAACGCATCTATTCCTTCCGCACGCCCGACCATAAGTGGGACCCGCGCAACCAGCGGCCTGAGCTGTGGAACATCTATAACGGCATGGTCCGCAAGGGTGAGAGCGTGCGCGCCTTCCCGCTCTCCAACTGGACCGAAGTCGACATCTGGCGTTACATCGAGGCGGAAAACATTCCGCTGGTGCCGCTCTATTACGCCGCCGAGCGCCCCTATATCGAGCGGGACGGCATGATGATCCTTGCCGAGGACGAGCGCCTGGAGCTTTTGCCCGGCGAAGAGGTCAAGCGTGGCTCGATCCGCTTCCGCACGCTCGGTTGCTTCCCGCTCACCGGTGCGATCCGTTCCGAGGCGGCGACGCTTCAGGATGTGATTGCAGAGCTTGAAATCGCTACCGTTTCCGAACGTCAGGGCCGCGCGATTGACCGCGACCAGTCCGGTTCCATGGAGAAGAAGAAGCGCGAGGGCTATTTCTGATGACCGCTTCTGCCACCACCAACATTTCCACGGCCACCATTTTGCCCTTTGCCGAGCATTCGAAAGCAGCGCGCGACACCCGCCCGCTGCGTCTCATCACCTGCGGCAGCGTGGATGACGGCAAGTCGACCCTGATCGGCCGTCTCCTCTGGGACACCAAGGCCGTCAAGGAAGACCAGGCCGCCACGCTGCACCGTGATAGCGGCAAGCAGAACGATCTCGGCCTGCCTGATTTCGCACTGCTGCTGGATGGCCTTCAGGCGGAGCGCGAACAGGGCATCACCATTGATGTCGCCTATCGTTATTTCGCCACCGACCGGCGCGCCTTCATCGTCGCCGACACGCCCGGCCATGAGCAATATACCCGCAACATGGCGACCGGCGCTTCCACAGCCGATCTGGCCGTGCTGCTCGTCGATGCCCGCACCGGTATTCTGGAGCAGACGCGCCGCCACGCTACCATCGCGGCGCTGATGGGCATCCGGCAATTCGTGCTGGCCGTCAACAAGATCGACCTGACCAATTATGACAAGGCCGGTTTCGAACTGATTGCCCATGAGTTCCGCGATTTCGCATCCGATCTCGGCATCAAGCAGATCACCGCCATTCCGATGTCGGCGCTGAAGGGTGAAAACGTCGTCCTGTCAGGCAAGGCCTCCATGCCCTGGTATGAAGGCCCGACGCTGGTGGAGACGCTGGAACTGGCGACCGTTCGCTCCGCGCAATCGGGCGGCTTCCGCTTTCCCGTGCAGCGCGTTTCGCGTCCGGGCGAGAGCTTCCGCGGTTATCAGGGCACGGTTGCCGGCGGTTCGGTGAAGCCGGGCGACAGCGTCGTTATCCTGCCTTCTGGTATGGTCGCCAACGTCAAACAGATCGTCACTTTCGATCTGGTGCGCAACGCCGCCGTGGCAGGCGATGCCGTCACTCTCGTTCTTGATCGTCAGGTGGATGTGTCGCGCGGCGACATGATCGCTTCCATCGAGGCCCAGCCACAAACGGGCCTTGCCTTCGACGCGCAGATCGTGGCTTTGCAGCCCGGAGGCATCGAGGCAGGCAAGCGCTACTGGCTGAAAAGCGGAAGCCGCCGCCAGCGTGTCAGTGTGCAGCCCGTCAGCCAGCTGAACCTCAAGGAAGGCGAATGGCAGGCGCATGAGACGTCGTTGCCAATGAACGCCATCGGCAAGGTGCGGCTTTCTTTCGATGAGACCGCGATCTTCGATTCCTACGAACAAAACCGCGCAACCGGCTCGTTCATCCTGATTGACCCCGACACCAACAACACGGTTGCGGGCGGCATGATATCGGCCAAGCGCAGCGTGGGTGCGACAGAGGAACAGGGCGACCGCGTCATTCTCTCGCTTCCCGCCGGTCTCGCGGAAAAGCTGCTGGCAAGCGAGCTGCTGGCAAGACACCGGGACGAGATCGACATCCGCCGAACCGATGCGGCGACCGCGTCGCGGCTGATCGACGATCTGAACTGACGGCGTCCTCCATAACGACAAAAGGCGACCTCCGAGCGGTCGCCTTTTTGGTTTGTATCTAGTGTCGGGTGTGGCTTAAAACACGAACATATAAAGCAGAATGATCACGAAAACCGGTACACCCATAGCCCACAGTGCGATACCCTTCAGCATGTTATCCTCCATTGTTGTCTGGTTAGATAACGGCTGAGGCGCGGTTGCGTTCCCTAGATGATGGTCTGGCTTCGGATGTGCGAAATTGTCGGCCGCGCGCACAACGATGGAAACCTTCATATCCGGTCATCCGTTCAGGTCGCGCTGAAACCAGCGATGGCCTTTGGCCGCATTCTGCACGCTCAATAGCCATTTCCAAACGAACTTTATCTGCGACAATAAAGCAGTCAAACGCTGTGATTTATGGGGAAAAGCATCGGGAAAGCTTCAAGCTGGTCGGAGTGAGAGGATTCGAACCTCCGACCCCCACGTCCCGAACGTGGTGCGCTACCAGACTGCGCTACACTCCGTGACCAGCGGCGCTTCTATAGACCAGCCTCCGGCGTTCGACAAGCGGCTTGGCGTATTTTTTATGACAAGTTTTGTCCATCCATGAAAACCTCCGTGGCCATGACCAATGAGCCGGGGCTGGGCGGTAAAAAACGTTACAAAAAAGCAATTGTGGCAGGAAATTTCCGTCAATTCGTGCGCCTCCCCTGCCCGCCGCCGTCAAATCTGCTAGGGGAACGGAATGACCGGCGGGAAGCCGGACACGGCACAAAGGACATTTCACCATGCTTTTTCGCAGCGTAACGCTTGCAGCGTTTGCCATTACGCTCTCCGCCTGCACCACATCCAACGGCAGCTCCACCACCCCCTCTTTCACCCAGAAGAGCCCTGTCGAAACCCGCTGGGTCGGCCAGTCCGCCGGCATTTTCTTTGCAAAATTCGGCCCGCCGCTCAGCGACACGGAAACCGGCAGCTCCACGGTCTATAACTGGCGCGGCGGCTACAAGAAGGCCACCATTCCGGCGAAGTTCGAAGAAGGCAAGGACGGCAAGAAGGGTCGTCAGATCTCGCCCGCCCGCACCGCCTCGCTCTCCTGCACCGTACAGCTCGTCGTTTCCAGCGACTACAAGATCACCGCCGTCCGCACGGTCTCCGACCGCCCCGGCGTCAATGGCCCGAGCTACTGCGCGGAGTTCCTCGCCGCGAACTAAGCTCTCATACGAGACACATCAATAAAAGGCTCGCCCGACCGGCGGGCCTTTTCACTTTTTTGAGATTTTTTGTCGTGGTCGCGAAAAAACTGGCGCTTCGACGCTAGACTGAAGCGGTTCAATGCTGCTCCCTGGCTTTCGATGTCCTTTCGCCACATCCCGGCATTAGGGCGTCATTCAACCGTTTGAAACTGCCGCCTTCCCGTCGTACCAAACAAAATTTGCCCAACGGCAAGAGAACCATGCCTGCCCGATAAAGGAAAACGACCTCTGATGCCGTGCAATATCACCTGAACTGACATGGTCCAGCCCGGGTTGTGCCACTTTCCGCTTTGCTATAACGGGGCGGCCGGGAGGAGTGTTTTTAACACATAACAAGAATCAGGTACGGCCGTGACTCCCATCGAACAAGACAAATCCCAGCTCACTGATCTCTCCGCGGACAACTCCCTTTCCCAGGCATTGCCAATGAACCGCAGACAGGTTCTGGGCGGCGCGCTTGCGGGGCTTGCCGTTGCAGCGCTGCCCTCTTCGCCGCTTCTCGCAAATACGACCGCCAAGAAGGTCGACGTTCTCCTCATCGGCGGCGGCATCATGAGCGCGACGCTCGGTGTGTGGCTGCGCGAACTGGAGCCCACCTGGTCGATGCAGATGCTGGAGCGGCTGGATGGCGTGGCGCTTGAAAGCTCCAACGGCTGGAACAATGCCGGCACCGGCCACTCCGCGCTTGCCGAGCTGAACTACACGCCGCAAGACGACAAGGGCAACATCAAGATTTCCCAGGCCGTCAACATCAATGAATCCTTCCAGATTTCCCGGCAGTTCTGGGCATGGCAGGTGCGCAACGGCGTTCTGAAGAACCCGCGCTCCTTCATCAACCACACGCCGCATATGAGCTTCGTCTGGGGCGACGAGAACGTCGCCTATCTGGAAAAGCGCTATCAGGCGCTGAAGGCGAGCCCGCTCTTCGCCGGCATGGAATTCTCCACCGATCCCGAGCAGATCAAGAAGTGGGTGCCGCTGATGATGGAAGGCCGCGATCCTTCCCAGAAGATCGGCGCGACCTGGTCGCCGCTCGGCACCGACATGGAGTTCGGCGAAATCACCCGCCAGTTCGTCTCGCATCTGCAGAGCGACCAGAATTTCGACCTGCAGGTCAATAGCGAGGTTTCCGACATCCAGCGTAATGCCGATGGCAGCTGGCGCGTGACCTATACCAACACGAAGACCGATGCCGAACAGGTGGTGGATGCGAAATTCGTGTTCATCGGCGCCGGCGGCGGCGCGCTGCATCTGCTACAGATGTCCGGCATTCCGGAAGCCGATGATTATGCCGGTTTCCCTGTCGGCGGCTCGTTCCTTATCAACGAAAACCCCGATGTGACGATGCAGCATCTGGCCAAGGCCTATGGCAAGGCCTCGGTCGGCTCGCCGCCCATGTCGGTTCCGCACCTCGATACCCGCGTGCTGGGTGGCAAGCGCGTCATCCTCTTCGGACCTTTCGCCACCTTCTCCACCAAGTTCCTGAAGGAAGGTTCCTATTTCGATCTCGTCTCCTCGGTAACGACCAGCAACGCCTGGCCGATGGTGCGCGTCGGCATCGATGAATATCCGCTGGTCGAATATCTCGCCGGCCAGCTGATGATGTCGGATGACGACCGTTTTGCTGCGCTGAAGGAATATTTCCCGAATGCGAAGCAGGGCGAATGGCGTCTCTGGCAGGCAGGCCAGCGCGTGCAGATCATCAAGCGCGACGAGGAAAAGGGCGGCGTGCTCAGGCTCGGCACCGAAGTGGTTTCCGCCAAGGACGGCAGCATCGCCGGCCTGCTCGGCGCGTCTCCGGGCGCCTCCACCGCCGCACCGATCATGCTCAGCGTTCTGGAAAAGGTCTTCAAGGACAAGGTGGCAACACCGGAATGGCAGGCCAAGATCCGCCAGATCGTGCCGAGCTATGGCACCAAGCTCAATGACGACCCGGAAAAGGTACGTGAGGAATGGGCCTACACTGCCGAACACCTGCAACTGCCGACCCCGCCGCAGATCGATCTTGAGGCGCTGAAGGCAGCTGGCTCGGCCCCTGCGGGTGCGCCGGTGAAGAAGGTGCCGGATATCGCGCTTTAAGGCATCGTCGCGAGATTTAAGATTGGACGCCGCGTGTCTCTGGATGCGCGGCGTTTTTTGTTGAAGGCGAGCGCCACCCGGAAATTTTTCCATCCGCCCGCATGCTGGTTGAAGCGCGTTATATCATTCTCTACGAAACCGTGCCGGACACCGATGGTGAGAACATACGATCCGTGGAAATAGTTCGCGTCATTGACGGTCGCCGGGATCTGCGGATACTGTTTGACTTGGGGATAGATGGCTGGGGCGCCAGGATTCGAACCTGGGAATGCCGGTACCAAAAACCGGTGCCTTACCGCTTGGCGACGCCCCAACAGGGCAGTGTAAGCGAAACGCCGCTGCCCGAACCGCGCCTGATTAGCAAAGCCGGACCGGCGCGGCAATGACCCGGCGAGCAATTTTTTCACAAAATACAAGCTTTTTGGGTGCCCGGCCGCGGGCAGCATGATAGGGCTTGGCGATTGTGCGGCGGGTGTCGTCTGCACGGGCGGCATGGCATTCATTCAGGAGGTCTCGATGGCGGACCCGGCATTCGATCTCGATTTCAGGCCGGCCTATGGGGAGGCGGTCCCTGTCGCCCCGCTCGTCCAGCGTATCACCGTCAACAATCCTTCCGCCTTCACCTTCCATGGCACCAACTCCTATATCGTCGGCGACCGTTCCGTTGCGGTCATCGATCCGGGCCCGGAGGATGAGGCGCATTTTCAGGCGCTGATGGCTGCGCTCGAAGGACGCGAAGTCACGCACATCTTCGTCAGCCACACCCATCGCGATCATTCGCCGCTTGCCCGCAGGCTGGCGCAGGCGACCGGGGCGCTGACGGTGGCGGAAGGCCAGCACCGCGCCGCCCGGCCGCTGCATGTGGGCGAGACCAATCCCTTTGCCGAAAGTTC
>NZ_JBQYSN010000077.1:0-23438 GCF_052686535.1 Agrobacterium sp. DKPNP3
CGCCGCTGATGCTGAAGACGCCCTCCAACCCCGGTGGCCTGCCGATCGAAGTTTTCGACAGCTTCCGCAAGGGTGTGGCCGAAAACCGCGCCCAGTTCTTCCTCGACGTGCCGACCGGCCCGTTCTACGGTTTCAACCGTCCGAACGCCAAGGTCTATCCCGGTGTTATCCAGAACTGGTGGCGTCAGGGCATGATGGGCAGCGCCAAGGCCCATTATGACGGCGTGAAGGCTTTTTCCGAAACCGATCAGACCGAAGACCTGAAGGCGATCACGGTGCCGACGCTCGTTCTCCACGGCGATGACGACCAGGTCGTGCCGATCGCAGATTCGGCCGAATTGTCAGTCAAGCTTCTGAAAAACGGCACGCTGAAGGTTTACAAGGGTTATCCGCATGGCATGCTGACAACCCATGCCGACATCATCAATCCAGATCTGCTGGCCTTCGTGAAGGGCTGATCGTGTAAGCGGCCGCTAGCTGGAGAAGAGGTTGGCGGCCACTATCTTGCAAGCAGGAGATTTCGATGCCTTTCAAGCCATCTTATGAAAACGCTGCCCTTCGCGACGGCATCGCAAGCCTGCCCGAGATGGAGAATATTCAGCTTGAGCTTCCTCTGGCGCAGCAGGCCGAGGCGGAAAATCGCGTCGATGCGAAGCCGGATCCTTCGAATAACGAAACGAATTTTCAGGACTGATCGATGCGATTGCCGTCCTCGATCGTAGCTTATTGTATCAGCAATTAGAGAGGCTACATCGAGGTACCGTTTTCGGTTTCGGTGGAAAACTCTCGACACAACGCTTCTCCATCAAGTGGCGCAATATCGTATGCATGATGGAGATCCGAGATGACCAACGCAGTGTCGCTTCTGTCGATCCGCAGGGTTTTGAATGAGTTCTGCGAAGAGAACCGCCTGCCGATCAGCTGCTCGACAGCCGTCGACGCCGCAAAATACCTGATGAGGATCGCCTCCTCGGAGGCTGTGCCGGGATCAATGCTGCGATCTGCGCTGGATCAGTGGATGGGGGAACGCGTCCCGGTTGCGGCCTGAAATCTCCTGGCATCAGATATGGAAAAAGCCGTTCCTCGACTGGTGTCGAGCGACGGCTTTTTTGGTGCAGAAATGCCCAGCGTTAAATCGGACAGCAAGACGAGGATGCGAGGAAGCGCGGTCGGGAACCGCGCTTCCAGACTGACGTCTCTCAGCGCAGTTTTCTGAAGGCGTCACGAAGCTCGCTCGAGAAAATCCCGGGCTGCTCCCAGGCGGCGAAATGTCCGCCATGATCGACCTGATGATAATAGGTCAGCGATGGATAGGCCTGCCTGCTCCAGCTCTCCGGCGCTTGGTAGATTTCCTTCGGGAAGACGGTGATGCCGACTGGGATCTTGATGTCCTTCGTCTTCTGTGCGTCCGCGCTGAAGTTGTTGTTGTTGTTTTCCCAATAGAAGCGCGCGCCGGACGCGCCGCTGTTGGTCAACCAGTAGAGAGTGATGTCGTTGAGCATTTCATCCCTGGAAAGCACGCTTTCGGGCTCGCCATTGCTGTCGCTCCATTGCGCGAATTTCTCGTAGATGAAAGATGCAAGACCGACAGGGGAATCCGACAAGGAATAGCCGATCGTCTGCGGTCTAGTGACCATCATTGCGCCATAGGCAGCGTTCCTGCCGAAAAACTCTTTGAGCGAGTCATAGGCATTTCGTTCCGGCGCAGACAGGTCCGCAGGGGCCGGATCACCGCTGTTGATGCCTTTCATGAGCGCGCCGGGAACGGTGGCCGGCATATTGAGATGGATGCCGAGCAGACCCTTTGGCGCCTGCCGGGCAAGCGCATCGGAAATGACCGAACCATGATCGCCGCCCTGGGAAACGTATCGCGTGTAGCCGAGGCGCTTCACAAGGGTGTCCCAGGCCCGAGCAACACGGTCCGGTCCCCAGCCCAGATCGGTCGGATGGCCTGAAAAACCATAGCCGGGGATGGAGGGGATGATCACGTCGAACGCGTCTTCGGCTTTGCCGCCATAAGCAGTCGGGTCCGTCAACGGGCCGATGACTTTTGTGAACTCGAAGATTGAACCCGGCCAGCCGTGGGTGAGGATGACAGGCAAGGCGTTGGGATGGCGTGAGCGGATATGAATGAAGTGGATGTCGACGCCGTCGATCCTGGTGATGAACTGCGGCAAGGCGTTGAGTTCCTTCTCGGCGTTTCGCCAGTCATAGTCGCTGCCCCAGTATCGGACGAGATCCTGAACCCGCGCCAGCTGGATGCCCTGGGAAATATCACCAACGGTTTCCTTATCCGGCCAGCGCGCATTCCTGATCCTCGCCTTGAGGTCGTCAATCTGCGACTGATCGACATGGACCTGGAACGGCCGGATGCTGTCGTCGGCAGAGGCGGTTTCGGATTGGGGTAGTTTGACAGTCTCAACCGCCAAGGCAGGGGTGAAGACCATCAACACCGCCATTGCAGACCCAAGGACAATCGCGGTGCCGTGCCCGCCTTTTGCAGGGTGAAGGACGTCGGTCATATTTCTCTCCATATTGATGTGTTCCGCGACCATTTCGCGTCCGAAACAGGTGGATGTTGATTGTATCCCGGCTGTTTCTTTCGACCTGCTGTTGCGTCACGAAACGTCGGTTTTCGCACGGCTGACACTTCTGGATACAAAGTCGGCCTGAAGCAGAACGGAGAGTGCGCCGGGACCGGCGCTGCAGATTTCTCGCGTTACGGGGTGAGAACGGCTCGCGGTTCGAGCATGCCGTCGAGACCGAAGGCACCGATCTCCCTGCCGATACCGGACTGCTTGAAACCGCCGAAGGGCGCGCGGGGATCATGCGGTGCACCGTTGATGACGACGCGGCCGGCCATCAGCCTCTCGGCGATGCGTTCGGCACGTCTGAGGTCGGATCCAAGCACATAGGCTTGCAATCCGTAGTCGCTATCATTGGCGATCTTGACGGCCTCATCTTCGTCCTCATAGGCCAGAAGACACAGGACGGGACCAAAGATTTCTTCGCGGGCGATGCGCATTTCGTTCGTGACATCTGCGAAGATTGTCGGGCGGGCGAACCATCCTTTTTCAATCCCGGCCGGTCGTCCGGTTCCGCCTGTCAGCACGGTTGCTCCTTCTTCGACACCAAGCCGGATGTAAGTCTGGATCCTCTCCCACTGGGCAAGGCTGGCGAGAGGGCCTATCCGAACCTCCGGATCACTGGGATCGCCGACTTTGAATTTTTCAGCCGCAATCCTCAACCGCTCGGCAATCTCGGGGAGACGGGACCTTGGAGCAAGGATACGGGTACCCGCGACGCAGGCCTGGCCGCTGTTTGCAAAGCCCGACATCAGGGCAACAGGTATAGCCTTGTCGAGGTCGGCATCCGGCAGGATAATGGTGGGTGCCTTGCCTCCCAGCTCCAGAACCACCCTTTTCATGCCGTCGATCGCCGCGCGCTGAATGATCTTTGCAGCCTGGGTGGAACCGGTGAAACTGACGGTCGCCACGTCGGGATCCTGCGTCAGCGCCGCACCGACCACCGGACCCGTGCCGTTGACAATGTTGAAAACCCCTGCAGGAAGGCCGGCCCGATGCAGCCTTCTCACCAGAATATCCGTCTGAAACGCACTCTGTTCGGCCGGTTTAATGACAAGGGACGAGCCTGAACCGATTGCATGCGCAAGCTTGGTGGCGATAAAACCAAAATTGCTGTTCCAGGGCGTGATGGCGGCGAGAACGCCGCGCGGCAGCATCCTGACCGTGCTTTTGCCCACGACCCGGTCAAAGTCGTAGTTCGCGACGGTCTCAGCCATAACATCAAAAATCGAGGCTGCATTTTGAACGGAGAAAGCCGTGAAATAAGCGGGCGCGCCGTATTCTTCGGTCATGACCTGCGTGAGCTCATCCGGTCGCTCTTCGATCGTATCGCGCAGGCTGCGCAGCATATCGATACGCTGCGCCTTGGTGGATGTTGCCATGGCGGGAAAAGCCCGTTTTGCGGCTGCCACTGCGGCCCTTGCATCATCAGCATTGCCAAGACGGACATCGCCGATTTTTTCTTCCGTTGCCGGATTGAAAAGGTCCATCCGTTCATTGCCTTCTGGCACCACAAATTTACCGTCAATATAGATGTGTTCGATTGATCGCATTGATCTGGCCTCGTTTAAGATGGTTGGAAATCCGGCTCGTCTCGACGCCGCGGAACGCGCTGGAGGCGCGCTGGATGGGTCCAAGAAGACTTCACTGCGTTGATCAGAGGGATGGCAGGAAGAAGTGGAAAAGCGAAAACGGCTGCGGCGGGCGCCGAGCCGTTCCCTTGGGGTCACATCGATGAGACCGCGCCCAGAAGTCCCGCGAGCGGCGAGGGCTCGTCGGATGTTGCATCATATACGCACGGTGCTGCAAATATCGCCGCAAACACGATGGCGATGACAAGCGCACGGGCGGAAACAACAGGCTTAAGCGAGCTTGAGCGAAACATCGATATTGCCTCTGGTTGCCTTCGAATAGGGGCAGATCTGGTGAGCATCCTCGATGATGGCCTGCGCGGCGGCGCGGTCGATACCGGGCAGGCTGATCGACAGACGAGCCTGCAAGAAGAACTCGCCGCCCGTCGTGCCGAGATCGACTTCCGCATCGACGGCGGTGTCGGCGGGAAGCCGGAGCTGGCGTTTCGCCGCCGCCTTTGTCATGGCGCCGATAAAACATGCCGACCAGCCGGCGGCAAAGAGCTGCTCGGGATTCGTACCCGGCTTGCCGCTGCCCGGAGGCGAGAGCTTGATGCCGAGCGCACCGTCGTCGCTTTGCGCCGATCCGTCACGGCCGCCCGTCGTGTGGGTCTTGCCGGTATAAAGAACAGTCTCGATCTTGGTCATGGGAGGCTCCTTTCATTTGCCGTTGCTGCGGCGTTTCGTGATAGGAGCGTTGTGACGGATCAGCGTATCCGGCATGTTTCTGGAAATTGCGAAACTGTATCGAAACGTAGCGGCCAACAGGATCATTGGCCGCCCTTTCTTCAGGGAAAAGCCACCTCGGCCGCGAGCCCGCCACCCTGCCTGTTATAGAGGCGCACCGAGCCACCGATCGTTCCGGCGAGCTGCTGCGCGATTGCAAGTCCGAGACCCGTTCCGCCTGTGTCGCGGTTCCTCGACGTTTCAATTCGGAAGAAGGGTTGCATGGCATTTTGCAGCATCTGGTCAGGAATACCCGGTCCACGATCCAGCACGGTTATGACCACGGCGCCTTCAGCGCGTCGGTCCACCGTGATTTCGGCGCTACCGGCAAATTTGAGGGCGTTATCTATGAAGTTCGTCAATATTCTGCGCAATGCATGCGGTTTGGTCGACGCCGTGCCGCGGACGATGCCGGAGACCGTGACGGCCTTTCCGGTATCCTGATAGTCGTATGCGATGCTGTCGATGAAGGAAGCCAGGTCGATACGCGATGCTTTCTCGCCATTGCCGTGAGCGCTGCGCGCATAAGCGATTCCGTCCTGCACCAGACGTTCGATTTCACGCAGGTCGCTGACCAGTTTTTCCTTTTCCGGCGTTTCGTCGGCCATATCGGCCCGCAATCGCATGCGGGTGATGGGCGTCTGCAGGTCGTGCGAGATCGCCGCCAAAATCTGGACGCGTTCTTCAAGATATTGCGCGACGCGATCACGCATGGCGTTGAAAGCGCGGGCGGCATGGGCAACTTCGCTTGGGCCGTTCTCGCTCATCGGCAAACCCTTCTCGCCCGGGTCGAGCGCTTCCGCTGCCGCAGCAAGCGCGCTGAGGGGCCGGGTCGTTTGCCGCACCGCAAGCCAGGTCAACAGCAGGAGAACCACCATTTGCGCAGCGAAGACATAAGGCAGCCATTCCGCCAGGGGCATCACGCCGCGCGGTGTCACGTCGATCGTCAGGGGCGAACCGTCGGATAACGTCAGATGTGCCTGAAGCCTCTTGCCGTCGCCGGGGATAGACTCCACCCTGACGGGAAACCTATGTCCTACGGCTTCCTCGATCCTCTGCGCGATTTCCGCGCCGCGTCCGGACAAGTCGGAAACGCCGGGAAGGCCGGGCCCAAGGACGATTTGATAGTTGCTGCGGCTGAGACGATTGACCCAGTCGGCCCGCTCACCCGCAGGCAGGCGGTCGACGATGGCAATCGAAACCGCAAGGTCTTGCTCCAGCGTGCCGAGCATGACCGCCTTGGCCGACATGTATCGTTCGGCAAAAAGGATGCTGAATGACAGGCCATAGGCAACGGCGAGGCCGGCGAACAGGATGAGAAAGAGTCTCGCTCGCAACGAGCGTGGCCACCAGCCAACAAGCAGGTGCCGACCGTTCATGTCCTTGGCTCCGAAATCTCCACCGGTACGGAAAAGACATAACCCTCCGCCCGCACCGTCTTGATGTAGGTTGGTTCCCGCGCATCATCCCCCAGCCGCTGGCGCACGCGGCTCACGAGAAGATCGATCGACCGGTCGAAGATCTCGGCATCGCGTCCTTGGGTGAGGTTCAAGAGCTGGTCGCGGTTGAGGACGCGCTGGGGATGATCGATGAAGACCCTGAGAAGCCGATACTCAGCCCCGCTCAGGGCCACTGTCGTGCCCTCCCTGTCGAGCAGGTGGCGGCCCATGGTGTCGAGGCGCCAGTCACCAAAGGTCAGGAGCTGCCCGGCCTCGCTGATCTGCAGATTGGGAGGCAGCATTCGGGTGCGGCGCAGGATGGCCTTGATGCGTGCGAGAAGTTCCCGGGCCGCGAAGGGTTTCGACAGATAGTCGTCGGCACCCATTTCGAGCCCGATGATCCGATCCATCTCGTCATCGCGTGCGGTGAGCATCAGCACCGGCGTGGCCTTGTGCTTGCCTGCTCGCAACTCTCGGCAGAGAACCAGCCCGTCATCACCGGGCATCATCACGTCGAGCACGATCAGATCGACGGCGTTGCCATCGAGAAAACTTCTCATCTGTCGTCCGTCGGCCGCAACGGTGGTGCGCAAGCCGTTCTTCTTCAGGTAGCTGGAAACCAGTTCCCGGATTTCCCTGTCGTCGTCAACGACAAGAATGTGATCGATATGTTCCATTGGGTGCCTTCGTCGTTCGGACGGTTCGAGTGGCCCGCTACCGCGTCATCCGCTGTCCCAGGCAGTAAGACAACGGTTCGCGGGCTTCGGCAAGCCTAAAGCTTTGCGACGTCGAGAACCGCCTTAGCAAACGCCTCCGGCGCCTCCTGCGCGAGGTTATGGCCGATTCCACCGCTGATATTGCGGTGCTGGTACTTGCCGGAAAACTTCGATGCATAGGCGGAAGGGTCCGGATGCGGCGCGCCATTGGCGTCACCTTCCAGCGTTATCGTGGGAACGGTGATGACTGGAAGTTTTGCAAGCTGGCGCTCGTAGTCATCGTATTTGGCTTCGCCTTCGGCCAGTGCCAGCCGCCAGCGGTAATTGTGGATAGTGATCGCCACATGGTCGGGGTTGTCGAATGCGGGAGCAGAACGATCAAAGGTCTCGTCGCTGAATTTCCAGGTCGGAGATGCCGTCTGCCAGATCAGGCGAACGAAGTCGCGGGTGTTTGCGGCATAGCCCGCACGGCCGCGTTCCGTCGCGAAATAGAACTGGTACCACCAGGAGAGTTCCGCCTTGGGCGGAAGCGGCTTCCTGTTGATTTCCTGACTGCCGATAAGGTAACCGCTGACCGATACGAGGCCCGTGCAACGCTCTGGCCAGAGTGCCGCCATGATGTCGGCAGTGCGTGCGCCCCAGTCGTATCCAGCCACTATGGCCTGTTTGACGCCGAGCGCGTCGAGAAAGGCGATCATGTCGACCGCAAGTGCTGCCTGCTGCCCGTTGCGCGCGGTTTCGTCCGAGAGAAAGCGGGTCGTGCCATATCCGCGCAGATAGGGGACAAGCACCCGATATCCTGCCGAAGCAAGGATGGGCGCGACATCGACATAGCTGTAGATGTCATACGGCCAGCCGTGCAGCAGCAGCGCGACCGGGCCGTCTGCGGGGCCAGCTTCGGCATAACCGACATTGAGAACGCCCGCCTTGACCTGCTTCAGGGCGCCAAAGGAGGTGGCTGCACCGCTTGGCGCTGAGGGTTGAGTCGAAGCGGGTTCGCCTTTGGCGTGCGCCAGGCCTACCGCACCGAATTCGACGGCGGCAACCGTCATCGCGGCAATGCCGAAGAAGCGGCGGCGCTGGAAATTGATCTCGGAATTCATTGTAGTCTCTCCTGTCCATGTTGGATGATGGGCAGGTAACGCCGTGCGTGTATCCTCGATGTGTCCAGAGGGCACGAATGTGAATGGTTTTGTAGCAGCGACGGCTCTGGATACAGACTGATACATTCGGTCTGCCCTCTGAACGCAAATCAGCCGCCCCCTGTGCCGGGAGCGGCTATATCAGCACCTCAAAAGTGGCGCTGTTTATTGCGCGGATTGGCGGGCGGCCTGTTCAATGACATTCGCGACCTTTTCGGGCTGGGAGGCGAAGACCGCGTGGCTCGCCGCAATCTCGGTCACCGCACTACCGGCGCGCTTTGCCATGTCACGTTCGAGATCGGGGTTGATCGACCGGTCCTGCGTTGCGACGATCGACCAGCTCTTCTTTGTTTTCCAGGCTGGTTCGCCGGCCTTGGCGGCAAAGGCGGCCTTGGCAGCGAATACCTGGCTTTTTGCCATAAAAGCCGCTTCCTCACGGGGCAGGTCGGCTGCGAAATCTTGGGCAAAGGCGGCCGGATCGAGATAAAGGAATGCGTTATCCTTCGTCTGCTTGATGCCTTTGCCAGCCGGTGGTTTCGATCCGGCGAGGTCGAGAAGGCTCTCTCCCTTCTCCGGCTGGAAGGCGGCGACATAAACGAGACCTGCCACATCCGGTCGGTTACCGGCTTCCGAGATCACCATTCCGCTGTAGCTGTGCCCGACCAGTAGGCTTGGGCCTTGCTGAAGATCAAGGACGCGGTTTGTCGCCGCGACGTCATCGGCTAGGGAGGTGATGGGCTCCTGCACGATCGTGACGTTGAACCCCCGGCTTTCGAGGATATCCGTCGCCTTGCGCCAAGCCGAGCCATCGGCGAGCGCGCCGTGGACTATGACGATATTCTTGACCTCTGCCGCCTGCGCGGCAAATGCGATCAGGGCGGTCGCGACGGCGAGCGCAAATTTTGGCATGAGACGGTGGTGCATCGTGTTTCTCCTTTAGTGTTCCTGCGGGTGGGACGAAAATCGGGGTCAGCCGAAGGTGAAGGCGTAGGCCTTCACGCCGGGATCCAGAAAACGAATGGCGAAGGTTCTGGCTTCAACGGTGCCGGACTGGCGGACGAGCTGGTAAAGGCGGGTTGACGTGACGACGCCATTGCCATCGGCATCCGTATCGGCTCCATGATCCGCGCCTGGCGGGTGGCCGTCGATGCTCACCTGGAAACGGACCGGTTTTCCGGCACCATCAGGCCCAAGCACCAGATGCAGGTCACGGGCGCTGAAGCGGTAGGTTATGCCGCCATTTGCCATATCAAGGGTCGCCGCTTCCGCGCCAACGGTCCATTTTCCGGAAAGTCCCCATTCATTCAGGGACGGTGTCTTGACGGAGTAATCGCGGGGCGTGTCTGCGCGCATCGTCTCGTTTGACGCAAAGCCCTGCGCCTGCCGGTAACCTATATAGGTTTCACCCGAGAGCATGTGCCTGATATCCGCGCCGGCTTCGGCGCCGGTTGCCTCGGGGCTCACGGTGTCGCTGGCGGAAGCGCTGCTGCCGGCCTCGCGTAGCAGATTCTGGATCGCCTCTTCGGTCTCCCGGTAGTTGCCCTCGCCGAAATGGTGGTAGCGGATCTGACCCCTGGCATCGATCAGGTAATGTGCGGGCCAATAGCTGTTATCAAAGGCGCGCCAGATTTTGTAATCATTGTCGATTGCTACCGGATAGTCGATCTTGAAGTCGGCTACGGCCTGCCTGACATTGTCGATCTTCTTTTCGAAGGCGAATTCGGGCGCGTGGACGCCGATGACGACGAGGCCCTGATCCCCGTATTTCTCCGCCCAGGCACGCACATAAGGAATGGTGCGAATGCAATTGATGCAGGAATAGGTCCAGAAGTCGATGAGCACGACCTTGCCACGCAGTTGTTCACGCGTGAGCGGTGGCGAGTTCAGCCATTCGACGGCGCCATCGAGGGACGGGGCCCGGCCTTCAGCCGGAAGTTCCGACCTGAACGGCGCAGCGCTGGAGCCTGCCGCCGGGGCGTCGGCTTCGCCCGCCGTCGCTATCTTCTGCTCAGGGGCTTTGGCGGTATGGAGCCGATCGAGGACCTGCTGTTCAAAGGATGCCGTACTCGCATAGGAAAGTTGCGACAGGAAGCCTGTATCGAGCCCGAGCGCGATGACGGCGACCCCGGCAAGAACCGCTGCGCCAAGCCCCTGCCGGATCCGCTCGCTGAAACCGAGAGACCGCTTCATGGCCGCAAATACCCGGCTTCCGACGAGGAGGGCTACGGCAAGCGAGGTCGCGGCACCCGTGGCATAAGCGGCAAGCAGCAGGCTGGTCCCCAGATTGGCGCCCTTCAGGGCCGCACCGGTCAGCACCAGTCCAAGGATCGGTCCGGCGCAGGGCGCCCATAAGAGGCCGGTGGCGATGCCGAGCATCAGGGAACCCACGACCGTTGGAACAGCCCCCGGCTTCCCGGCGGCGTTGGCAAGGCGGTTGCCGAGTTCGACGACCGGGCGGCTGATGACGCTGGCAGCGCGCGGCGAGATCAGCCCCACGCCGAAGACGGCGAGCAGCGCGAGAGCGGCAAGCCGACCATATTCATTGGCATTGATGGCCCAGCTGCCGCCCAATGCGGCGAGCGTCGCGACCGCGGAAAAGGTTGCCGCCATGCCGACGAGCAGGGGGAGTGTGCTGCGCAGGAACGGTTGCCCCGCCCGCGCAAAAACGAAGGGCAGGATGGGTAGGATACAGGGGCTGAGAATCGTCAGCACCCCTCCGAGATAGGCAATGACCAGCAGCGTCATCATCTTTTCCTTTCAGGCGGGAGTTCGGGCTGCGGTTGGTAAGGCGGCCCGGTAATGAGGCCATTCTCCCGGCCTCGCGTATCCCGGATATGTCGGGACTTCCGTGGATTTGTATTCGAGTGTAAAAGCTGGCCGCAGGGCCTTGTCATTCGTCAGGGCGCGTAGCGCGTAAACACAAAATCGTGGTCCTTGACGTTGCCCACGTGGCAGGAGAGACAGGTCTCATGCTGCGCGACATCGACCGGTTTGCCGTTGACGAACCGCCCGAAACCCCAGCCATGGCTGTCGGGATATTTTTGGGAGTCCTTGACCATCACCTGCACGGTGGTCGCTGCGCCAGGCACCGTGGCCGGGGGAAATTCCGTCGATTGCTGCCGCTTGTAAGCAAGCTTCACCAATATCGAGCCATCGGGAAAGGGCAGGGTTCCGTCCTTGTAGGCGTTAACGGCGATATCGTTTGCAAGAACCGCACGAAGCTCGTCGAGTGGCGGAGCCTCCTGTGCGGGGGCGATGAACCGCCAGTCACGATATCCTTCGGGAAGCGTGACGCCGTAGATGGGAGAGGCGTTTTCCGGCCGCGTGTCCGCATGGCTCGAATAAGCGGCCCCAAAGCCTGCTCCCGCAACCGAGAGAGCGACGGCGAAAAAAATCTGGCTCTTCATGAGAAATCCTGCCTGATCCGAAAATGATCAGGCATTGATCTGCGCCGCAGGTATCCGGCATATGTCGTGAAACCCGCATTTATGTATCAGATCGTAGCACGGCGCGTTGCCGCTCCGCTTCGGGCGGGCCACATCGTCTTCAGATGCCGGCGAGCCCGCTCACGTCATCGTCCTTTGGGGCTTCCATCGCAGTCCTGATCGCTTTCTGGATATCGTCCTCGATGGCCTTCCTTTCGTCGGGTGGCATGGCGGCGAGATCGCCTTCCGACAATCCCCGCGCTTCCAAATATTGCGCCCGGATTTTCTCACCAAGGCTCATATGAGCCCACTTGCTCAATTCTTGCTCCTCCGCGCTCGGGCCGCCGCCCTGCAAGGGAGCTTCCTCGATGGATCCGCCATGCTGCCTCTGGAGCAACCAGAGCGCATTGGCCAGGTTGGAGGGAATGGAAGGTGCAGACCCCGCCGAGTTCAGCGAAACAGACCGTTCGGGTGTCTGGCCCACCGCCGGTTGAGAAACGTCCTGATGCCGTCCGCGGGTATAGAGCATGGCGGGGGAGCCAATGCGATCGATGCTAGACATGGTGTATCTCCTTCGCCCGCAATCTGGCGTAGGTCGCTTGCGTCTGGCTTGCCATGATTACCCGCGTTCACGGAGCCGCGTCCGGACATTCCAGAACCAGGCTCTGGGGAGAACTCATTCAATCCGTCGATATCGACTGGCGCCATTTTCGCAATCAAGTGATGACAAACAAATAAATGGACCCGGATCGTGCCGGAAACACCCGCTGATGCGAACTATAGTCTTCGTGCACTGACACGGCCGCCGCGCACACGGCGGCATCCCCCAATAGCTGTCGCGTAATCAGAGATTCTCGCAGTATCTTTCTTCTGTATCGAGCAGACGTGAAACTTTTTCGCCTGAGACGAGTTTGGTGAGGGAGCAACGAGCTCGCATTTCTCACTGCATGCAATCAGCCGCTACGCGGAGGATTTGTCGTCCTTTCGGAGGAGATTCCGTATGAATTCCATTATCTATCTTGTCGGGCTTGTCGTCGTCGTCCTGTTCATTCTCTCATTGCTGGGGCTACGCTGATGGTTGATCCGACAGGTATTGAAACAAATCCTAACCGCAGCTACGTGGACTGGCCGGCAATCTTCGCGGGCGCGGTGATCGCATCTGGCGCAATGGCCGTCCTTACCGCCTTCGCCGGCGGACTTGGTCTCAGCTCGATTTCCGTGGATGATGGGGGCGAGATCAGCACGGTCTGGCTTATTCTCACCGGTCTGTTCGTCATCCTGTCAATGGTCGGCTCCTACATGCTCGGCGGCTATATTGCTGGCCGCATGCGTCGCCCGGCTGGTGCTTCCGATCGTAACGAGCTGACAGTTCGCGATGGCGTTAACGGCCTCGTCGTCTGGGGCCTTGGCACCGTCGTTTCGGCATTTCTCGCACTTGGTGTCCTCTCGGGTGGCGCAAGAGCTGTTGGTAGCGTCGCCCAGACGGCTGTCGAAGCAACGGGTTCTGCTGTCGGAGGCGCGGTGCAGGGTGCTGGCCAGTTGGCCGGCGGGATCATTTCCGGCGCTGGCAGTGCTGCAGGCGGCCTCGCCCAGGGTGCAGGTCAGGCGGCGGCTCCCAGCATCGAGCAGATGCTTCCGCAGGGCATGAAGTCCAATCCGATCGACTACTTCACCGATACACTTCTGCGGACCGATACGCCTTCAACCCCGGTTCCGGGTGACCAGACTGCCGGCGACTATCAGCGGCAGATCAGTGGCATCCTGGGTAACCTGCTTGCGACTGGGGAAATCTCGGACGCAGACAAGACGTGGCTCACCAACCAGATTGCTGCCCGCACGAATATCAGCCAGACTGATGCTCAAAACCGGGTAAACGAGACGGTGGAACGCGTGCAGGCTGTCCGGGCAGAAGCTCAGAAGAAGGTCGACGAGGCTCAGAAACAGGTCGAGACCATGAAGGCTGAAGCCCAGAAGGCAGTCGAAGACGCCAAGAACAAAGCCGCCGATGCTGCTGAAAAGGCTCGTATCGCAGGCATTCTCAGCGCATTCCTGCTCGCTGCTTCCGCACTCGTCTCTGCTGCGGCTGCTTACATCGGGGCCGTGCATGGCGGTCGCCACAGAGATGAAGGCCGCATCTGGGGTGGACTTGCCTACCGCAAGTGATCGACCGGATCGCTTCACACGAATTCGGAACCGCCATCCCTCCGGTGGCGGTTTCTTTTTACATCATTTCGGTCGGAAAGTTTCTAGTTCCGCGTCTCCACACATCTTACGGTCCTGATTCAGGTGCGGAACATCAGGGAAACACGGGTTCCGCGCCCTGGCTGAGAGGTGATCTTGGCGTCGCCGCCGCTCTGGCGCATGAAACCGTAGACAATGGCAAGGCCAAGGCCGGTGCCGCCCTGCTGGCTGCGGGTGGTAAAGTAAGGCTCGAATGCCCTGTCGACCGCATCCTGATCCATCCCGCACCCCGTGTCTTCGACCGAGATTTCGACACTGCCCTCCGAGTGCGTGGCTTCGATGATAATTGTGCCGCCCACGGGCATGGCAGCAGCGGCGTTGAGGCACAGGTTTAGGATCGATTGCTCGAAAAGGGCAGCATCCAAAGCGAGCCGGGGCAAATCGCTGCCGACGCGCAATATGATCTGGTTGCGCGCACCAACGGCAATTTCGAGGACGTCCACCATGCCCTTCAGCACAGAACCAACATCCACGGACGCTGGATGTATCGGCTGCTGGCTGCCGATGGACAGCATGCTGCTGGCAAGCTGGCGGCCGCGATCGGCTGCCTTGCGGATGCGCTTGATATTGCGTTGCTGGCGGTCGCTGAAGCCTGTCTCTCGCTCCAGAAGGCCAAGGCTTCCGGTGATGATGCCGATCATGTTGCCGACTTCGTGGCTGAGCTGATGCGTCATGCGCATGATACCGTCAAGCCGCTGCGCCTTCGCTGACTCTGCCTCCTGACGGTCGAGAGCTGTCACGTCCCGGGCCAGAAGGACAATCCCGCCGTCGGGTTGACGGGAAACCGCGATTTCCGTCACCCGCTGATCCGCTGTGCGGTGGCGCACGGTGAGCCGGTTGGCAAGCGTCCCGGTTTCGTCGTTCGCAGGCAGTAGGATCGGGTCGATTTCCGGTATGGTTTCAATGAAGGATCGTAACGGCAATTTCCGCGACGATCCGCCGCGACGGCCAACAAGCTCGATGATGCGCCTGTTCATGGTAATGGGCTGTCCCCGGGTGTCGAAAAGCGCAATTCCCTCGTTCATCGTTCGGAATGTCGAGCGGATCGTTCGAGCCGCAGCTTCGGCCGTGCGACGAAGACGTGAAACGCGGTCGACGCTTTCCTTGAATGCGTGAAATGCATCGGAAAGACGGATGAGTTCAGTTTCGGAACCGCGATACGTGGGGAGGCTGACATTCTGCTCCCCGTTCGCGAGGGCATTCATGCCGCGTGACAGGGCGGTCACGCCTTTCGAAACACGCATGACCGAGCGGATCGACAGCGTCGAGAGAATGACAACGACGACAAAAGCGATCGCGACCATCACGATCAGCCGCGTCAGTGCAGCCGAGGCGGATGCAAGGCCCTGCGTCAATCGATGGGCGACCGCCTCGCTCTGGGTTTCTGTTGCATGGGAAAGGTTGCGGGAGACAGTGTGAAGTTTGGATACGGAAGACTGGATGGCGAACATTTCCAGAAGATATTGCGTCTGGGCGTCGAATACGCGTTTGTAGGGTGCCAGACCGACCGCCTTCTTGTCATCAGGCGCCACCTCCTCGTTCATGAAATAACCGGTTTCCGAAGTGAAGCGGCGTTGCAATTCTCCAAGCTGAAAAAGACTGGCGGAATTGGCAGCGGCCTGAACAATAGCATTCAGGCGCTGGCGAAGCGCGTCTTCCGTGACGGACTGGCTTGTCGCAATTTCCCCCAATGCCGCTGCGGCCTCTGCCTTGTGTTGCTGGGCCGCATCCGCGTCCGCCGCCAGGGAAAGGGTCTGCTGGCGAATGGCCTGGAGCAACTGCACGATATCGTCGCTCGGCACATTATTCGGCGTTTCCGCGTTCTTGTCTTGGCCGATCGTATCGAGAAGGCTGTCCACCTGCGCAACGACGGCGCGACTTTCGCTCGACACTCGATAGGGCGAGGTCGCGTTCATCAGCAGCGGCGCACTCGAAACCAGATCGGCGACCTGCCGCGATACCAGTGAGGCGCGGGCAAGGCTCGAAAAGGCCTGCAGGCTGTAGGTCGCCATCTCCGTTCTAGCCTTCTGCAGGCCATAGATTGCGACCGCCGAGAGAATAAAGACCGACGAGCAGATAAAGACGATGGCAAATGGCAGCCGGAACGCAATAGACTGGAGAAAAAGCCTGTTGATCACAGGTGCGGCTCTGCATTGTCAGTATGAAGGACGTAGCCTTTGCCCCTGCGCGTCTGGATGTGCTGCGGCAGGTCAGGGTTGCGTTCTATCTTGCGGCGCAGGCGAAGCACAAGCACATCGACGTTGCGGTCAATGAAGCGGTCGCTTTCCGCGCCGAGGCGATCAAGGATATGGGATCGGCTGACCGGTTTATTCGGCGTTTCTGCAAGCACCTCAAGAAGCGCAAATTCCGCGGTTGTCAGCGTTTTGCTCCGGTCGGCAAGGCAGATCGCCCGCCGCGCGGACAGATCAACAGCCCAGTCTCCAAGCCTCAGTGCATTCGTTTCGTGTTCCCGTTCCGGCTCTTTCTCGACGCGAAGCGAGGGTGCGATGCGCCGCAGAACCGCCTTCATCCGGGCCGTCAGCTCAATGGGTTCAAAGGGTTTGACGACATAGTCGTCGGCTGCTGTTTCAAGGCCCAGCACCCGCTCGGTCGCGCTGCCGGCCGCCGTTACCATGACGATACCGACATTCAGTCCCAGTTCCGTGCGAATGCGCTGGGCAAAAGTTCTGCCGGAGATGCCGGGAAGATTGTGGTCCAGGAGCACAAGGTGGATGTCTTCCTGCGCCAGTGTCGCGGCAGCTTCTTCGGCTGAGTGCACGACAACGGGTGCCCAGCCCTCCGCCTCGACAAGATCCGCTATCAACTCAGCCATATCAGGATCGTCTTCGACGATCAGTATTCCGATCCTCTGTTTTTGCACCATGAAGTCCTCCCGTCGACAATCATATGCAAGAGTATCGGAATATTCAAAAGGTCGATGATGACCAAGTCCGTTACATTTGTAATATTCGTAACCGTTCTTGCCCGCGGGCGTCTGCCGTTGAAAAATCGGTAACCATTCATAGGATTGCTCTAATCAAGAGTTCTGTCATGCTTGACCTCAAGAATGGAACGGGGAGGTTCCAGGGAGGAAGTGGTGAAAGTATGGCTTGCGGCGTTCAGCGCCGGTTTGGCGCTTGCGCCCTGTGCCGTTGCCACGGCGCAGGAGAATGGAAAGCTGAACATTCTTTGCGCGGCGGATGACGCCTGGTGCGCTGCGATGCAGCTGGCTTACGAGAGCAGATCCGGTGTGCAGACCACTATGGTGCGCAAGAGCACTGGCGAAATTCTCGAGCAGGTCAGAAGAGAGAAGGACGCGCCGACGGTTGACGTCTGGTGGGGCGGCACGGGGGACACGCATCTGCAAGCCGCCTCCGAGGGGCTGCTGGAGGCCTATGCCTCAAAAAACGAGGCCGAGCTGCTTCCCTGGGCGCAGAATTTCTTCACCATGTCGGGCGGCCAATCGGCTGGCATTTATGCGGGGGCCCTGGGCTTCGCCTATAACAGCGACCTTTTGCAGCGGCAGGGTCTTGCTGTCCCCAGTTGCTGGAAAGACCTTATCGGTCACGCTTACCGCGGAAAGATCCTGGCCGGGAATCCAAATTCTTCCGGGACTGCCTTCACCATGCTCGCGACCCTCGTACAGCTTTTTGGCGAGGAAGAGGCGTTCAGCTACATGAAGGCGCTGGATCAGAACGTTGCGCAATATACGAAGGCTGGCTCAGCCCCGGTCAAGGCAGCTGCACGAGGTGAGGCTGTGATCGGCATTTCTTTCATGCATGATGCGGTCACGCAAAAGGAGGCGGGTGCTCCCCTCGTCATCGTCGCACCTTGCGAAGGGACGGGTTACGAGATCGGCGCTGTCAGCATCATCAGGGGTACGAAAAATCGGGAGGAGGCCCGCAAGTTTGTGGATTTTGCGCTAAGCCCAGAAGGTCAGGCCACCGGCGCTGCTGCGGGACAAAATCAGGTGCCGTCAAATGCGAAGGCAGCGTTGCCTTCGGGCGCGCCGGACCTCTCGCTGATAAAGATGGTCGATTACGACTTTGCGACCTTTGGCAGACCGGAAGAACGGGGACGGCTCTTGAGCCGTTTTGACACGGACATCCATCCGCCCAGCCAATGAAAACACGACTCTAAGCGGATCACGACGGCGGCCACCGGCACGTCGAATGGCGAAGCCATGTCCGCAAAACGCATTCAGACGCAACAATGGAGGAAATCATGCGACTGACGATCATGTCCAGCCTGCTTCTGGCAGGCACCACTCTTCTTGGTGTTCCGGCCCACGCCGCAGGCGATCTCAACCTCATCTGCGCCGCCGATGTGGTCATCTGCGAACAGATGAAAGGCGATTTCGAAAAGAGCCACGACATCAAGGTCAACATGGTTCGCATGTCCTCAGGCGAGGCCTACGCCAAGATCCGCGCAGAAGCCCGCAACCCGAAAACCGACGTATGGTGGGCCGGCACCGGCGACCCGCATCTTCAGGCAGCTTCCGAGAACCTGACGCTGGAGTACAAGTCGAAGATGCTCGACCAGTTGCAGGACTGGGCAAAAAATCAGGCCGAAAGCGCCGGTTACAAGACTGTCGGCGTCTATGCCGGTGCGCTGGGCTGGGGGTACAATACCGATATTTTCAAGAAAAAGGGCTACAAGGAACCCAAGTGCTGGGCAGACCTGCTGGCGCCCGAGTTGAAGGGCGAAATCCAGATCGCCAACCCGAACTCGTCAGGCACCGCCTATACGGCGCTGGCCTCTCTGGTCCAGATCATGGGCGAGGATCAGGCCTATGATTATCTGAAGAAGCTGAACGGTAACATCTCGCAATATACGAAGTCGGGCTCCGCCCCCGTCAAGGCGGCGGCTCGTGGCGAAACGGCGCTTGGAATCGTCTTCATGCATGACGCCGTGGCGCAGACGGCAGAAGGCTTTCCGGTGAAGTCGATCGCGCCTTGCGAAGGCACCGGCTATGAAATCGGCTCCATGTCCATCGTCAAGGGCGCTCGCAATCTCGAGAACGCCAAGACCTGGTACGACTGGGCATTGCAGCCCGACGTTCAGTCGCGGATGAAGGATGCCAAATCCTTCCAGCTACCCTCCAACAAGACGGCGGAGATTCCGAAGGAAGCACCACGCTTTGAGGATATCAAGCTGATCAACTACGACTTCAAAACCTATGGCGATCCAGCCAAGCGCAAAGCCCTGCTGGAGCGCTGGGACAAGGAGATTGGCGCCGTCGCCAACTAACCTCCCTTGCCGGTTGCCTTCGTTCCTGGTGACGAAGGCAACCTCTTTCGACACACCTAAATCTTGTGAGGTTGACCATGACCCATGGCAATCGCAGGCTGGACATTGTTCTGGCCTTGGGCGTCGCAGCCCTGGTGCTGGTGCCGTGGTACCGCATCGAAAATGGTTTTTTTGGCCTGAGCTGGCTTTCGGATTTTCCGATGTCGGCGCAAGCTGCGCCCGGCATCGTCCAGATGGCGATCGAAGGTCGCGTGTGGCTCGCCGGTGTTATGGTTTTCTTCCTGATGGGCGCCCTTGCACGGACGCTGTCTGACCCTGCAATGCGCGGCCGGCTCCTAGTGGCCGCAGGCGTTCTTGGCCTTGGCTTTCTCGTGCTTCAGGGACTTGCAATCGGCTTTACGGGGTGGACCTGGCAGGCGAGCGAGAGCATTTTTGGCCCGATGGCCGACGGCCAGCCCTCGATGGGCGCCGGTGCCGTGACGATGGCTTTCGTTTTTGTGCTCTATATTTCGTTCGGATTGGCAGAGCGCGGCTTCATGAAGGGCGATGTCTTCGTCGTCTCCTGTATTTCGCTTCTCGTCTTCCTTGTCTGTGTCTTCGTCTTCTACCCCATCGGCAGCATGATGGCTGGAGCCGTGCAGGATATAGACGGCTCCTTCAATCCCGACGGATTTATCCGCAACATGCAGGATCCGGGCATCTGGAGCCTCGATTGTGTTGTCGGTGCCGGCCGCTGTGGCGTTGCCTGGCGGACACTTTTCCTGGCCATCATGACGGCAGCGGGATCGACCATTCTTGGCCTCGCTTTCGCACTTGTCGCCACTCGCACGCGCTTTCCATTCAAGAAGGGCCTGCGTCTGCTGACAATCCTGCCAATCATCACGCCGCCATTCGTCATCGGCCTTGCCCTGACGCTGCTTTTCGGCCGGGCGGGTGTTGTCACCGAATTCATGTCGAGCGTCTTCGGCATCGAGCCGGGCCGCTGGCTATACGGCCTGACGGGTATATGGATTGCCCAGGTCCTGTCCTTTACGCCGATTTCGTTCCTCGTCCTGATCGGTGTTGTCGAGGGTGTCAGCCCATCGATGGAAGAAGCGTCGCAGACGCTGCGTGCCGACCGGTGGCGCACCTTCTGGCGCGTTTCGCTTCCGCTGATGAAGCCGGGCCTCGCCAATGCCTTCCTGATCGGCTTCATCGAAAGCATGGCGGATTTCGGTAATCCTCTGGTACTCGGCGGCAGCCACGGCGTTCTCTCGACGGAAATATTCTTCGCTGTCGTGGGCTCGCAGAATGACCCCTCCCGCGCGGCAGTGCTCGCCATCGTGTTGCTATGCTTTACGCTGTCAGCCTTTATCGCCCAGCGTTTTTGGCTGGCGGGCAAGAATTTTGCGACGGTGACGGGTAAAGGAGACAGCGGTGCGCACGCCGCTCTTCCGAAGTCCATGTCGATTGCGGTTCATGCGCTGGTTGTTCCCTGGATGATCTTCACCATCGTCGTGTACGGCATGATCCTTGTCGGCGGCTTCGTGAAGACGTGGGGTCTGGATAATACCCTGACCATCGAGCACTATGTTCGGGCCTTCTCCGTCAGCGTGAGCAACGGTTCGATTGCCTGGACGGGCGTTGCCTGGAATTCCTTCTGGACAACGATGGAAATCGCTTTGATTTCCGCCCCGCTCACTGCCGCCGTCGGATTGCTGACAGCCTATATCATCGTCAGGCAGAAGTTTGCCGGCCGCAATCTTTTCGAGTTTGCCTTGATGATGAGTTTCGCCATTCCCGGTACGGTCATCGGTGTGAGCTATATCATGGCGTTCAACTTGCCGCCGCTTGAGATGACGGGCTCGGCGCTGATCCTCATAGCCTGCTTCGTGTTCCGCAATATGCCCGTTGGCGTTCGCGGCGGCATCGCGGCCATGAGCCAGTTGGACAAAAGCCTGGACGAAGCCTCGCTCACGCTCAGGGCAAACAGCTTCCGTACCATAAGGCTTGTGGTGCTGCCGCTCCTGCGCCCGGCAATCAGGGCTGCACTGGTCTATTCGTTCGTCCGGGCCATCACATCCATCAGTGCGGTGATCTTCCTCGTCAGCGCTCAATATAACATGGCGACGTCCTATATCGTCGGCCTCGTTGAAAACGGCGAATATGGTGTTGCAATCGCTTATTCCTCGATGCTGATCGTCGTGATGATCACTGTCATCGCGGGCTTCCAGCTCCTCGTCGGCGAACGACGTCTGCGCCGCGAAAACCGCGTCGCCGGGCTCGACGACGTCAAACCCGTTTCTCATCCCCAGGAGAAAATCGCATGATCAAGGTCAAACCCGGCTCCGTTGTTTTTCAGAATGTTCGCAAGACCTTCGGCGCTTTTACCGCCATCCCGGATCTGTCATTGACGATCGAGCCAGGGACACTCGTCACGCTTCTTGGCCCCTCAGGCTGCGGAAAGACGACGACACTTCGCATGCTCGCGGGGCTTGAACATCCCAACTCCGGTCGGATCCTGATTGGTGGCAAAGACGTAACGATGCTTCCCGCCAATGAGCGCGACGTATCCATGGTCTTCCAGTCCTATGCGCTCTTTCCGCATATGAGTGCCTTGGACAACGTTGCATATGGGCTGCAATCGTCCGGGCTGAAAAAGGCCGAGGCGCGGGAGAAGGCGGAGGAAGGCCTGAAGCTCGTCGGTCTTTCCGGCATGGGCCACCGCCTGCCAGCGGAGCTCTCCGGCGGACAGCAGCAACGCGTGGCGGTCGCCCGCGCGCTGGTGCTGGAACCTCAGGTCCTGCTGCTCGACGAACCGCTGTCTAACCTTGATGCGCGCCTTCGGCGGCGTGTGCGCACGGATATTCGCGAACTCCAGCAAAGAATCGGTTTCACCGCGGTTTACGTGACGCACGATCAGGATGAAGCGCTTGCGGTTTCTGATCGCATCATTGTCATGAAAGACGGAGAAATCGCCCAGTCGGGTGCGCCGCGAGAGCTTTACGAGGCTCCCGCTTCCGCCTTCATCGCCGATTTCATGGGAGAGGCGAATGTCGTGCCCTGTGAAGTCGTTTCGCAAACGGGTGACGAGTCAGTCGTTCGGGTTGGCGCCATGGAGCATCGCATCCGAAGCAGGGGCGTCCGGTCTGGCGCTGCAAAGCTCGCGGTGAGACCGGGCGCGATCACCATCGACGCGCCTGGCAGCGCCGGCATGCCGGGGCGCGTGCTGCACACCGCCTATCTTGGTGGACACATCGAATACGAAGTCGAAACCGAGGTTGGCACTCTCTTCATTGTCGATCACGACATGAAAAATACGCAACTTGAAACGAGCGATGTCACAATCAATTTCAAAAACCGTGGCATAGCCCTCATCGACGCTTGATGGGTCTAAGATTTGAGGAAATGGAAATGACAGGAATGAATGACGGCCTTGAACAACGCTTCGCACTGGCAAAGGCCCTGGCGGAGGAGGCCGGTGCCATGGCGCTCGACTATTTCAACAAGCGCGACAGCCTCGTGATCGAAACCAAGCGCGATCTTCAGGACGTCGTCTCGATCGCAGACCGCAATGTCGAGACGTTGTTGCGCGAGCGCGTTGCTGCCGCTTTCGGAGATGACGGCTTTCTCGGGGAGGAGCATGGCTACAAGGACGGAGATTCCGGTTACACCTGGGTCGTCGACCCGATCGACGGAACCGCCCCGTTTGTCAACGGCATGCCGAGCTGGTGTGTTTCTATCGCCGTTGTCCGCGATGGCGCACCGGTCATCGGTATCATCAATGTTCCCTGTTCGAAGGAAATCTACGCTTCAGCGGAAGGCCACGGCGCAACATTGAATGGGACCCGCTTGAAACTCGATCCGTCAAGGAACCTGCAAAACGCTCTGACGGGCATCGGCTGCAATAACTATGTCACGCCGCAGCGGGTGGGACGCATCATCAGCGATGTGATGGGGCGCGGCGGCAATTTTATCCGAAACGGCTCGGGTGCGTTGATGCTCGCCTATGTCGCGGCAGGTCGTCTTGTCGGTTATTATGAGCCGCATATGCGCGCATGGGATTGCATGGCAGGATTTTGCCTCGTCAAGGAGGCTGGTGGGCGCTTTATGCCGTTTTCGCTCGAGGGCGAAAAGCTGTTTGAAGGACAGCCTGTTCTGGCCGGAAATACCTCTTGCTATGACGAACTCATCGACATCCATCAGGCCGCTCTGGCGGCGTGAGGTAATGGACGCTCCGGCGGCTGGTAAGTCGCCGGAGTGTCGCTGGTCATTCAGCGCGCTGCGACAGAGCGAGTGCGACC